>DASRPA010000133.1:0-16777 GCA_035646635.1 Actinomycetota bacterium
CGGCCCGCCCGCCCCTGAGCTGGCTCTTTGCCAGACTAGGGGCGGATTCCGCACGATTCCTGTCACTAAGCCAGATTGGGGGCGCGGGCCACGCCAGGCCAGGCCCTACTCGGCTCCCAGCCTGGCCCCGGCTCCCAGCCTGGCCCCGGCTCGGGCCGTAACTCCGGCCCGCCCGCCCCTGAGCTGGCTCTTTGCCAGACTAGGGGCGGATTCCGCACGATTCCTGTCACTAAGCCAGATTGGGGGCGCGGGCCACGCCACCCCAAACCCCTTACTCGGCCCCCGCTCGGGCCAGGGCCGCGACTAGATCGGGGGGCAACGGGTCCTCGACCTCCACGGCCCGGCCGTCGTCCGGGTGCGGAAAACGCAACCGGACGGCGTGAAGGAAGGGCCTGGTGAGGCCGAGCGCGCGGGCGATCTCGGTGGCCCCTCCATAGAGCCGGTCGCCGAGGACCGGGTTGCCGAGGTGGGAGAGGTGGACCCTGATCTGATGGGTCCGCCCAGTCTCGAGCCTCACCTCGAGTAGGGCCGCGGCATCGTATGAGCCCAGGACCCGGTAGTGGGTCACAGCAGCCCGTCCCTCAGGAACGACCGCCATCACCCGCCGCTTCACCGGGTGGCGCCCGACCGGGGCGTCGACCGTGCCCGAGGGGGCCGGGAGGGCTCCTCGCACGAGAGCCAGATAGGTCCGATCGACCGAGCGGGCCCTGAGGGCCGCGACCAGAAAGCGGTGGGCGTCGTCGTCCTTGGCGACAAGCAACGCGCCCGAGGTGTCCTTGTCGAGCCGATGCACTATTCCGGGGCGCCTCGAGCCCTGTGCCGACAGCGGCACACCCAGGCCCAGAAGCGCATTGACCAGGGTTCCCCCGGCGTGGGAGGAGTCGGGGTGGGCGACCATGCCGGGGGGCTTGGACACGACCAGCACCCGGTCGTCCTCGTAAAGGACAGAAACGGCGATCTGCTCGGCGGCCGGGGCTGCCTCCTCTTTCAAGGCGACGGGACCCTCGATCACATCGCCCTGCTCGAGGCGATAGCTGGGACGCACGACGGCGCCTGCGACCTTTACCTCCCCCGCCTTGAGCGCCCGCTGCACGCGCGCCCGCGTGACTCCCGAGTGGCGGGTAACGACCACGTCGACTCGCTCGCCCTCCTCCTCGGGGCCCACCACGACGTGGATCACCCCGCCGGCCGGGCGCGGGCTCCGAACAGCAGCACGAGGGCGACCCCCACCACTATGCAGGAGTCGGCGACGTTGAACACCGGCCACACATGGAGGTCGACGAAGTCCACGACACGGCCGCCGTAGTCGCGGACGATCCGATCCAACAGGTTTCCGGTTCCGCCCCCCACGATCAGCCCGAGGGCTGCCGCCACCCGGGCGTCCTCGACCCCCCGGGTCCACACCAGCACCGCCACGATGATGACGACGGTGGCGGCGAGAAAGAACAGCGGGAACCCTTGACCGAGGCCGAAGACGCCACCCGAGTTGAAGGCCAGCCTCAGCGTCACCGCCCCCGGGACGAGATCGATCGGCCCGTCCCGCAGCCCGTCGAGAGCAAGCTCCTTCGTGACCTGGTCTAAGACGACTGCCAGGCTAGCCACGGGGACGAGCAGCCGATAGGGTCCGCCTCTCTTGTTCAGGCCCCCCGCAGTTGTCGCCCGAGGCGACCCATTCTCTGTGGTCGCCCGAGGCGACCCATCACCTGACACGCTCCTCGCGGCGCTTGCAATCCTGGCATAACGAGACATGGGGCAGGGTCCGCAGCCGGGCTGCAGTGATCGAGCGTCCGCATCGCTCGCAGGAACCATAGCTGCCGTCGCCGATGCGCATCAGGGCCTTGTCGATCTGAGCGACGAGATCGCGGCTGTTGTTCTGAAGCGACAGGTCCCGCTCCCGTTCGAAGGTTGCCGTGCCGGCGTCGGCGAAGTCCTCGCTGAGGGCGACTTCGCCGGAGAGGTCTGATTGGGTGCCCCTGAACGTCTCGAGGTCGATCTCGGCGATCTGGCGCTGGAGCTCCGAGCGCGTCTTCTCGAGTTGCTTGTGCACCGTAGCCAGCCTCTTCTCGGACAGAACCGGGCGGGCCGCTCTGGAGACAGGGGGCCGGGACGTGGTCGCCTTCTTGCGAGGAGTCCTCGCGGCGGGACTTTTCTTGGGAGCCGCAGCTTTGCTCATAGCCGCCTTCTTCGTGGGGCTCTTTCGAGCGGAGGTCTTCGGTTGAGGGCTTTTCTTAGTAGAAGCCCCATCCGAGGCCGGGGTTTTCGCCGCCTTCTTGGCCGGCTTGCTAACCGTGCTCTTGGAGGAGGCCTTCTTGGTGGAAGTCTTCTTCGCGGCGGTCTTGGCCGAGGCCTTCTGTGCGCTCGAGCCCTCCACACGCGTGGTCTGCTGAGCCCCGCTCCGAGCCGTCTTGGCGGGGCTCTTTTTGGCGCTGCTCGCGCTCTGCCTCTTCTTTCCCGGGCTCATGGGCGCGGGAACCTAACACAGGCCCGGGCGCCTAGTGGACGGCAGGCGCCACGCTATCTTTGGCCCATGCCTGAGCCCCTCTACCGGAAAGTCGACGCCCGGGTCTCGTGGCCCGAGCTCGAGGAGCGCGTCCTGCGCCGGTGGAAAGAGGAGCGAGTATTCGAGGCCTCGCTGGAAGAGAGGGCCGGAGAGCAGGAGTGGGTCTTCTACGAGGGCCCCCCCACGGCCAACGGCCGCCCCGGCATCCACCACGTCGAAGCGCGCACCTTCAAGGACATCTTCTGCCGCTTCCAGACCATGCGCGGCCGGCTCGTCTACCGCAAGGGGGGCTGGGACTGTCACGGCCTGGGCGTGGAGATCGACGCCGAGAAGAAATTGGGCATCACGCACAAACGCCAGATCGAGGAGGAGGTCGGCATCGCCGCCTTCGTGGAGCTGTGCCGGGAGTCGGTCACCGAATACGTCGACGACTGGGCCCGGCTGACCGACCGCATCGGCTTCTGGCTCGATCTCGACGGTGCCTACTGGACCATGTCGCGCGACTACGTCGAGAGCGTGTGGTGGCTGCTCAAGCAGATCTGGGACAAGGGGCTCCTGGAGGAGGATTTCAAGGTCGTCCCCTACTGCCCCCGCTGCGAGACCGCGCTCTCCTCACACGAGCAGCATCAGCCCGATGCCTACAAGACGGTCGAGGACCCCTCCGTATACGTTCGCTTCCCGCTCGAGGACGAGCCGGGCACCTCTCTGCTTGTGTGGACCACGACCCCCTGGACCCTGCTTGCCAACATGGCGGCCGCGGTGGGGCCCGGGATCGACTATGTCAAGGCGCAAGACCCCCTGGCCCCGGGCCACTTCCTAATCGTGGCGGAAGCGCGCGCAGCTGCCATCCTCGGCGAGGGCTTCTCTGTAGTTTCCTCCTACAAAGGACAGGACCTGGTCGGCCGGGCCTACCATCCGCCCTTCGGCTTCGTTCCTAAAGAAGGCAGCGCCCACACCGTCACTCACGGGGATTTCGTTACCACCGAGGACGGCTCGGGCATCGTCCACCTCGCCCCCTACGGCGAAGAGGACATGGGAGTGGCAAAGCGCGACAACCTCCCCATCGTGCAGATGATCGACGCCTCGGGCCAAGTAGTCGAGCGCGGTGAGCCGTTCTCGGGCTTGGGAGTCAAAGAGGCCGATCCTCGCATCGTCGAGGACTTGAAGGAGCGCCAGCTGTTGTTCCGCTCCGAGCTCTACTCGCATGCCTACCCGCACTGCTGGAGGTGCGACACGCCGCTGCTCTACTACCCGCGCAAAGACTTCTACATCCGCACATCGCAAATCAGAAACGAGCTGCAAGCCTCCAACGAGGACACCGAGTGGCAGCCGCCCACGATCAAGTACGGGCGGTTCGGGGACTGGCTCGCGAACAACGTGGACTGGTCGCTGTCGCGCGACCGCTACTGGGGAACACCGCTGCCCATCTGGCGTTGCGGCAACGACCATCTCACTTGTGTCGGCTCCTTTTCAGAGCTCGAAGAGCTGTCCGGCGACGATCTTTCGGGGCTCGATCCCCACCGTCCTTACATCGACGAGGTCTCATTCGGCTGCCCGCAATGTGGAGCGCAGTCGCGGCGGACAAAGAGTGTGATCGATGCGTGGTTCGACTCCGGCTCTATGCCGTTTGCGCAGTGGCACTATCCCTTCGACAACGAGGACATCTTCGAAGCGCGCTTTCCCGCGGACTTCATCTCCGAAGCGATCGATCAGACGCGCGGCTGGTTCTATTCGCTGCTGGCGGTGGCAACATTGGTGCGAGGCCGCAACTCTTTCAAGAATGTCGTGTGCCTCGGTCACATCGTCGATGCCGAAGGTCGCAAGATGTCCAAGCGGCTCGGGAACGTCATCGATCCGTGGGAGGTCGTCAACAAACACGGCGCCGACGCGCTGCGCTGGTACATGATCACGGGTGGCACTCCGTGGTCGGCGCGGCGCGTGTCCCACGACATCATCCAGGAGTCACTGCGCCGTTACTTGTTGACGCTGTGGAACACGTACTCCTTCTGGGTAACCTATGCGTCGTTGGAAAACTTCGACCCCACGAGCTGCTCTTTCCCGGTGGCACAGAGATCAGAGCTTGACCGCTGGATACTTGCGGAGCTCGACGACACTGTTCGTCACATGTCGGCCTCGCTCGAGGCGTTCGACGCCACCGGGGCAGGCCGCAGGCTCGACCGTTTGGTGGACGACCTCTCCAATTGGTACGTGAGGCGGTCGCGCCGAAGGTTCTGGAAGTCGGCGGCCGAAGCCGACACGCAGGCCGCGTTCCTGACGCTGTGGGAATGCCTCACAACTATTGCGAAGCTGAGCGCGCCGTTCACTCCCTTCATCGCGGACGAGATCTATACGAACCTCACCGGCACGGGGGCCGAGGAGCATTCGTCCGTCCATCTCGCCCGCTGGCCGCAGCCGGACGGCGCTCGCACGAACGACTCGCTGCGAACCGGAATGGCGCTGACGCGGCGGCTGGTGGCCCTGGGGCGCGCGGCCCGCACCGACGCCCGCGTCAAAGTCCGTCAACCGCTGTCGCGCGCGCTGATCGTCATGCCGCGCGCCGAGGCCGACCGGCTCCAAGGCCTCGAGCCTTTGGTGGCGGAGGAGCTCAACGTCAAGGCGGTCGAGGTCGCTCACGGGCTTCAGGAGCTGGTCACCTACTCGGTCAGACCCAACTTCAAGCTGCTCGGCCCCCGATTTGGTGCCAGAGTCAAAGACGTCGCCCGCGCTCTGTCGGCGCTCGACGCCCAGGCGCTCACAGAGTCCTTGGAGTCCACCGGTGCAGCGGTCGTCGATCTCGGCGGCGAGCCCGTGTCGCTGTCCGCGGACGAGCTCGACGTGCGCATCGAGGGGCGGGAAGGCTTCTCGCTGGCGCGCGAGGGCGCCTACGGCGTGGCCCTGGACCTGGAGCTCGACGCCGAGCTCATCGCCGAGGGCATCGCTCGCGAGGTCGTGCGCGCGGTCCAGGAGCTGCGCAAGTCGAGCGGCCTGGCGGTGTCCGACCGCATCGAGCTGTGGCTCGAATCTGAAGACGAAGCCGTCACCCAGGCTCTAGAGCGACATCGAGACGTCATCGCGGCCGAGGTGCTTGCGCCCACGGTGAACGTCAATGAGACGCCTGTTCCCGGGACCAAAGACACGGAGTTGGCTCTCGATCAGGGGGCCGTGAGAATCGCCCTGCGGTAAGGGCTAGCCTTCGTCTTTGAGAGAAAAGCTGCGCCGCAGCCTCTTGCCGAAGGACGCTTCTTCCTCGACCGGAAGCACCACCTCGTCCGGTTGCTCGGCCCCGTTGGATACCTCCGGGTGGGGCTCCTCTCCCGAAGCGTCGGTGGTCTTGGTGGGTGTGTCGGCTCGCTCTGAAACTCGCACCTCGCGCGGGGCGGCACCGCGATGAGGATCGGCGCTGGCCCTGATGGTGGGGGGCTCCTTCTCGGAGAGCACCTCGAGGGCCTTCGCCTGTTGCATCAGGAATGTCTTGAGCCGCTGCTTGAGCTCGGTCTCGAACGCACGCAGCCGGTCGATCGAGGCGTCGAGCTCGCGCCTTCTCGCCTGATGCTCGCGCTCTGTGTCCTGGACCCTGCGCCTGATGTCTGCTTCGCTGGACGCCTTGCGCTCGCGCGACTCCTCGGTGGTCCTGCGAGCATGCGCCTCCGCCTCTTTGACCATCATCTCGGCCTGGGCGCGCGCCTTTGCCTTGGCCTCCTCGGCCGCCTGCTGGGCGGACACCAGCGTGGTCTTGAGCATCTCTTCGGTCTCACGACTGGTGGCCACCGCTTGCTCGAGCTCGCCCACACGTTTGTTCATCGCCACGTTCTCGCGCTGGGTCCGTTCCAGCACCTCGGCAACCCGATCCAGGAAGTCATCGACCTCTTCCTGGTTGTAGCCTCGCCACGCGTCGTGAAATCGCTGCTCTTGGATGTCGTCCGCGCCTAGTTCCATGGCGCGAATTATCTCAGACGAAAGCCTCGGAAAGCCGGAATTACCTGCAAAGAGCTCCGGTGATGATCGTGAGCGCGAGGAAGATGAACAGGGGCGAGATGTCGATGGGTCCCAACGGTGGGATGAAACGCCGCACGAACGACATCACGGGATCGGTGATGTCGTAGATGAACCCGAGGATGGGCTGGAGGGCGGGGGGTGGGGTCCACGAACCCATCGACTGGACCCACGACAGAATGATGCGGGCGAACAGAATCCACCCGTAGAGCTGTAGGGCGAGGCAGACGAAGATCACCGGCGCTCAGACCTGATTGAAGAAGCCTCGCTCTTCAAGAAACCTCCTCCGATCTTCGGCCGAAACCTTCACATCGCGGGGAGTGATCAAGAAGACACGATCCGCTGCCGGCTGCATGGAGCCGTGCAACCCGTAGGCCAGCCCCGAGGCGAAGTCGACGAGGCGGCGGCCGAGCTCCTGATCCGCCGACTGCAGGTTCATCAAGACCGAGAAGCCCTCCCGGAACTTGTCACCGATCTCCTGCGCGTCGTTGAAGGAGGTTGGCTGCACGAGGTGCACGCGCGGAGCTGCTTCCTTGGGCATGGCTCGCACCACCGCGTTGCGCGAGGGTGGTGAGGGGGCCGACCGCTCGACTCCGTCGGTACGGCCGAGCCCCGGCGGCGGCGTGCTATCCGCCGGCTCGTGGTCGTAGTCGTAGTCCCCCGGCTCCTCCTCCTCGGCGAGCCCCAGGTAGACGAGCGTCTTCCTCCACATCCCGGCCATGTGTTCAGAGAATAGCCGGAGCCGGGCCGCAACATCCGGCTATGGCCGTGCTATGGGCCTGGCCCGGCCGGTAGCCGCGTTTTGAGCGCCTCGAATGAGCGATCCGCTGGAGGATCGCGTGGACAAGAAGTACGGTTTTCCGCGCTCTGAGTCCCCTAAAACGTGTGGGACGTCGAATCCCGCCTCAAAACGGGCCGCTGGGCTACACGCCCTAGCGTTGTGCCAGGGCGAGGGCCGCGGCCCCCAGTACCTCGGCCCCCAAGACGCAGTCCCGTTCCGACGACCGCTCCAGGGGTGAGTGGCTGATCCCCCCTTGTGAGGCGACGAACAGCATGCCGCAGGGCACTCCGGCGGGGGCCAGGCTCATGGCGTCGTGACCCGCCCGGCTGACAAGCTCCGGAGCCTGCGGGGCGAGGTCGGCGGCGGCTGCTGCGAGTGCGGCGACGACCTCCTCGTCCATGGGGGCCGGGGGCAGACGCTTGGTCAAGCGCGCCTCGAACTGGCACCCGGCTGCCTCTGCGGCGGTCCGCCCGGCGTCCAGGATGGCATCGGCGGCGGCCTCGATGGCGGCCTCACCGGCGGCCCGCACGTCGAGGATGCAGCCCGCTTTCCCGGGGACGATGTTGGGTGCCCCGTTCGTGACCCACGCCTCACCGACTGTCGCCACGACGCCCTCTGAAGAGCTCATCACCTCTCTCGCCGCCAGCGCCACATGCGCCACCGGGAGCAGTGCGTCGCGCCGGTCCTCCATGGCAGTGGTGCCGGCGTGGTTGGCCTCGCCCGTGACCTCGATGTGGTAGTCGCTCAGCCCCACGATTGCGGTGACCACGCCGATCGGAGCCCCGAGGCGCTCGAGCCTGATCCCCTGCTCGACGTGGAGCTCGAGATAGCAGGCCATGCGAGCAAGGTTGGCGCGGGCTTCGGGCACTCGTGCCGGGTCGAAGCCGTGCTGTCCGAGCAGGTCCGAAAGCGCTACCCCCTCCGAGTCCCTCGCCGCGGCGATCTCGGCCGGCTGCAACGTTCCCGACACCGCCCGGCTCCCGGCCATGCCGAGCCCGAAGCGGACTCCCTCCTCATCCGAGAAGCACACCAGCGCAAGGCGCTCGCTTCCGGGCAGCCGCTGCCTGCGAGCGTGGCCCACGACCTCGAGCGCGGCCACGATACCCAGGGCGCCGTCGAAGCGCCCTCCGTCGGGGACAGTGTCGAGGTGGGAGCCGAGCACGACCGCGGGCTCGAGCCCGCCGAAGCCCCACACGTTTCCTGCGGGGTCCCAGGACACTTCGAGCCCGGCGTCGCCGGCGCGCTCGGCAAACCAGCGCCGCGCCTGCAGCTCCTGATCGCTCCAGGCGAGTCGCTCGGCGCCGCCGGCAGGAGTTGCTCCGATGCGGTTCACCTCCCCCAGGGCCGACCACAGACGCTCTGCGTCGAGCTTCACGGGTGGCTGCGGGCCCCGAAGATGGCCTCTCCGACGCGCACCAGCGTCGCACCCTCTGCGATCGCCACCTCGAAGTCTCGAGTCATGCCCATGGAGAGCCTCTCCAGGCCGTGGCTCCGGGCGAGCTCGGCGAGTTTCCGATAGAAGGGACGAGACTCCGCGGGGTCCTCGGGCCACGGCGGGATCGTCATCAGCCCGGTGGCACGTATTCCCTCGAGCTCGTGGATGTGGGCCAGGAGCCCGGAGATCTCAGGCGGGACGACTCCGTTCTTGGACGCCTCGCCGGAGACGTTGACCTCGATGAGGACCTCCTGGACAAGGCCGCTTCTCTGCGCTCGCGCGTCAATCTCGTCTGCCACGCTGTGCGAGTCGACGGAGTGGATCAGTGCGCAGCTCCCGACGACATGGCGCACCTTGTTGCTCTGGAGGTGGCCGACGAAGTGCCATCGTGCGATCGAGCCCAGGGCTGCAACCTTTTCTCTGAGCTCCTGGGCGCGATTTTCGCCGAGGTCTGAGACTCCGGCCGTCACGGCCTCGGCCACAACCTCGGCAGAAAACGTCTTGGACACCGCCACCAGAGTGACCTCGGACTCGTCCCGGCCGCTGTTCGCTGCCGCCTCGGCGATGCGAGCCCTCACGTCCGCCAGCCGTTCTGCGAGCGTCACGATTCCAGCAACGCCACGAATGCGCCCTGGCGGCCGGTGACCCCGTCGCGCCGGTAGGAGAAGTAGGAGGGATCGCAGCCGGTGCAGACGGCCGAGTCGGCGATCCGCGTCACGCCTGCTCTGCGCAGCGCGGCCTCCGCCGCCGCGCCGGGATCGACGTGACGCTCGTCCGCCACCGGCAGGCCGCCTGCCCGGAATGCGTCCACGACTTCGGGGCCTACTTCGTAGCAGCACGCCCGAATGCAGGGGCCGATGTAGGCGGTGTGTGCGGCCACCGCAGCCGCGCCGCGCTCGATCACTCCGGCGGCGAGGCCGCGCCACCCTCCGTGCAGAACCGCAGCGCCACCCTCCCCCCAGAGCACCACGGGGGCGCAGTCGCCGGTAAGGATCCCGGCCACAGGCCCCGGCTCTCTTACCACCAGGGCGTCGGCCTCACCCACCACGCCGGCCTCGCCCGGGCCGATCTCCTTCACGTCGATGCCGTGCACCTGGCGGCACAGAGCGAGGTGCGCGCCGTCGAAGCCCACGGCCTGAGCGGCTCGGGCACGGTTCTCCTCCACCACATCGGGGTCGTCGCCGCCCCGGGCGGCGAGGTTCAACGAGTCGTAGGGGGCCGCGGAAACTCCTCCGGTGCGGTTGGTGAAGGCAACCACTAGGCCCCGGGCCCGGGCGCGCTCGTCCGAGAGGATGCCGATGCCTGCCTGGGTGCGGCTCGTGAGCCGAGGTTGAAAGTCCATGGCCGTCCACGATAAGGGGGCCGCTAATGAGCGAGTGGTCGTCAGATGCTGTATAGCGACATTTTAGCGACCACTCGACGTCGAGAGGAGGATGGACATGGAGCTCAAAGCGGTGCTCGAGACCGTCCTCTACTACCGGGGCGATGAGGAAGGGAGCATGTCGTCCTTCTATCGCGACGTGCTCGGGCTCGAGCAGGTTTCGGACGTCGCCTTTCGCCTTGGCGACTCGCTCGTGCTGCTATTCGAATCGGAACAGAGCTCCGTGCAATCGTGGCCGCCGGCTCACGGAGCCGTGGGCCCCGGACACGCCTGCTTCTTGTGCGAGCCCAGAGACTACGACGGGTGGAAGTCGCGCCTGCAGGCTCGAGGTGTGGCGATCGTCGACGAGATCACGTGGAACGAGCAGATCGTCTCCTTCTATTTCAACGATCCCGCGGGCAACGTGCTCGAGATCTCGCAAGGAAACATGTGGCCGCTCGGGAGCAGGGGTGGGACGGGCTCATCGGAACCGGCCCAGGTTGCGATTGCCGAGACGATCTCGTACTTGAAGGGGGTGTTGCCCGCTCCCCCGGCTCGGGTCCTCGATGTCGGCTGCGGAAACGGGGAGCTGCTGCACGCGCTGGGGGCCGAGAGCTATGCGGTCTTCGGCATCGACACCGACGCCGAATCGATCGCGCGAGCCGAGGCCCGTGGCGGGCGGGCGATTGAGGCCGACTTCCTGTCGTTCGAACACCAACCCTTCGATGTCGTCTTCTTCGGGCGCTCACTGCACCACATCTTTCCGTTGAGCGCCGCGCTCGAGCGCGCCCAACAACTACTGGTTCCCGGTGGTCTGTTGGTCGCGGAGGAGTTCGCCATCGAGTCAGTTGATACCACCACCGCGCGCTGGCTCTACGACCTCGACTCTGTCTTGCAAGCAGCAGAATTGCTCCGCACCGATGAGCCGCCGCACCACGCAGGTCATCACGAACCGAGCAACTCCACCGGTCCTCGCGGACACGCAGACATGCACGATCCTTTGGAGCGTTGGCGCATCGAACACGAATACGATCCGCCGCTCACCACCGGCGAGGACATGGTGGCCGCAATCGCCGCGAGCTTCGAGGTACGTCTCATCGAGCGCGTTCCCTATCTCTATCGCAGCTTCTGCGAGCGTCTCGAGGCGAGCGCGCGCGGCACGGCCGTGGGTAGCCGCGTCCTCGAGCTCGAGAGCGCGGGCATAGCAAGCGGGAACCTGGTCGCAGCCGGGTTGCGCGTGGTCGCTTCCTCCGCCGCTGCGAAGAGATAGAACCCATGGTTCAGGAGCTGTGGACGGCGATCGACGACTACATCACCGCACTGCTCGTGCCCCCCGACGCACCGCTCCAGGTCGCTCTGGAAGCGAGCGCCAAGGCGGGCCTGCCTCCGCACCAAGTTTCGCCGAGTCAGGGCAAGCTCCTGCAACTCCTGGCGCGCCTTCGGGGAGCGCAGAACATCCTCGAGATCGGCACCCTGGGCGGGTACAGCACGATCTGGCTTGCTGGGGGGCTGAGTGAGCGCGGGCGCGTGGTCACGCTCGAGTCCGATGCCGGGCATGCTGAGGTCGCGCGAACCAACATCGCACGCGCAGGATTGGCCGAGGTCGTTGAGGTGCGTGTCGGGCCTGCGCTCGATACGCTTTCCCGGCTGGTACAAGAGGGCGCTGGGCCTTTCGATCTAATTTTCATCGACGCCGACAAGGCGAACAACGACCGCTACTTCCACTGGGCGCTCGAGCTCTCCGAGACCGGCACCTTGATAATCGCCGACAACGTGGTGCGCAGCGGAGCCATCGTCGACGACGCTAGCACCGATCCCTCGGTCATGGGCGCCCGGCGCTTCATGGAGGCGCTGGCGGCCGAGCCGCGCGTGAGCGCGACCGCGCTGCAGACCGTGGGCGCAAAGGGCCACGACGGCTTTGTTGTCGCACTGGTGCTTTAAGAGTCTCCCTTTCTCGACTCCCCGTTTGTGCCCACGTCCGTGTGTCATCCTCGCGTCATGGCTGAGTCTTCCCGATGATCGTGGATCATGTCGTCTTAGTGGTGCGAGAGCCTGTCAAGGCAGCACAAGACCTCTTTGAGAGATACGGCCTCGGCTCGGAGCGCGGCCCCTATCACACGTTCTCAGGGACACGAAACTGGAGCGTGCCTTTGACGCCACCCTCCTACCTCGAGCTTCTCTCGATCGAGGATCGCGATGTAGCGGAATCCTCGAAGCCGGGACGGCGTGTGCTCGAGTGCGAAGAAGCAGGAGGAGGCCTTCTTACTTGGGCCATTCTGGTGGAAGACGTGGAGGTCGTATCCCAACGATGGGGATTGAGATCTTCGACAACACCAAGACGGACGAGAAGGGGACTCTGCGCGGGTGGAGGTCTGTATCGGGACCTGAACACCTGCCCTTCTTCATCGATTGGCCCAACAACGAGCACCGACTTCAACGGTGGCAGGACATGTACGACCGAGTAGGGCACAAGTGCGCCCTCGGTGGCTTCTCCAGCCTGACTATCAGCGGCTCTGAGCGAGAGTTGCGAGAGTGGATCGGTCCCCATGATTTGGCTTGCGATTCTTCGACGGTACAAGAGGTCTGGTGGAGGCCCGGATCGCTACCGCCGCAGGCGAAGTAGTCATCGCGTGAAGGCTCTTTGCGTGTGCGCGTCGTTAGCTTGACTTAATCTCAACCGCCGATTGCCTCAAGGGCCTCGGGTTCCCAAGGCCTGTTTGATGAAATCGCGCCGACGGCACAACAATGAAAGGCTCGGGCGGTGTGGACCCGAGCCCCCATTGATCGCCGCTGTCAGCGGCGGTGTTGCGTGAGAACGCTGAGGCGCTCCCGGTACTCCTCGTCCGAGATCTCACCGCGTGCGTAGCGCTCGGCGAGCACACCCTCGGCTGAGTGACGCATGTGCGGCGGGCCCCACGACCGACGGCCCCTGAAGAGCGCGAACGCCACGCCCCCGAAAAGAAGCAGCCAGAAGAGGGGAAAGATCGGCCACCAAGGACCGGGGCCTCCCTCCCATCCACCGGCGCCGGCAAGCGTCTCTGCTACCATCACCATGTCCATCGAAACCTCCTGTTACTCGCCGGCCGGGCCGTCCGGTCGGGCTTGTCCAACAACTCACATGGTTGTTGAACGCGGCCCAGAAGTAATCAGCCACAGGGACGGTCTTGTGCTACCGCCGCCGGCGAATTCTCTCGCAAGGCGACTACGCCGTCGGAGGTAGTCGCTCAGCCGAGCCAGCCGGGGCGAACCAAGCCCGACTCGTACGCAAGCACCACCAGCTGGGCTCGGTCGCGGGCATTGAGCTTCACCATGGCGCGACTGACGTGGGTCTTGGCGGTGGCGGGGCTCACGACCAAGCGCCGCGCAATCTCTTCGTTCGAGAGCCCTTCGGCGACGAGGGCCATCACCTCTTTCTCACGGTCCGTGAGCCGCTTGAGCTCTGCAGCATCGCGAGGCTGCTTGGCGCGTGTCGCAAAGGTTGCTATGAGCCGTCTCGTCACGCCCGGAGAAAGCAGCGCATCACCCGCGGCAACCGATCGCACGGCATGGATGAGCTCGGCGGGCTCGGTGTTCTTGACGAGAAAGCCGCTCGCGCCTGCGCGCAGCGCCTCGAACACGTATTCGTCGAGATCGAAGGTGGTGAGGATGACGATGCGCACGCCGGCGAGATCCTCGTCTTGAGCAATACTGCGCGCCGCGGCCAGCCCGTCGACCCTGGGCATGCGGATATCCATCAGCACGACGTCGGGCCTCAGTTCGCCGGTGAGACGAGTCGCCTCGGCGCCGTCTGAAGCCTCGCCCACCACTTCGATATCGTCCTGCGCGTCGAGCAGCGCCCTGAACCCGGCGCGCACCAGCGCCTGATCGTCGGCGAGCAGCACGCGGATCATCGTCCATCTCCCGCGTTCTCTGGCCGAGTGGTGGTAAATGGTCGCACAGTAGCCACTTATGACCACTCGGCGGTCTGGGCGGGCAAGGGAAGCCTGGCCACGACTCGGAAACCCCCATCCGGCTTGGGACCGGCCTCGAGGTTCCCGCCCAGCGCGACCGCCCGTTCTCGCATTCCCGCGATGCCGTTCCCGCTCCCGGCGGTAGTGGCGCCGGCGGGGCCGCCGCGGCCATCGTCTTCTACTTGCACGATGAGATCTTCTCCGTACGAGATCAGAACCGTTGCCCGAGCAGGCCCGGCGTGACGCGTGACGTTCGTGAGCGCCTCCTGCACTATGCGGAAGGCGGCGAGGTCGGTTCCCGCAGGCAGGGGCCGCGAGTCGCCCTCGATGCGCGCGCTCACCTCGATCCCTGAGGCGTTCGCTTTGCGCACGAGGTCGTCGAGATGCGATAGCCCCGTGGCGGGAGTGAGCGGCGAAGCCTCGTCCCCCTGGCGCAGGATGTCCAACACCGAGCGCAGCTCGCCCAAGGCGTCGTTGCTCGCCTGCTTGATCGCGCTCAGGGCCGTGCGAGCCTGTCCCGGCTGTTGACCCATCAGATGCAAAGCAACACCCGCTTGCACATTAATGAGTGAGATGTTGTGGGCCAGGACGTCGTGCAGCTCCTGGGCGATACGCAGGCGCTCTTCGCTGGCGCGGCGCTTTGCCTCCTCCGCGCGCGTGCGAGCGTACTCGTGCGCGCGCTCCCGTCTTGCCCTGCCAACCTCGGCAACGGTGATGAGCACGAGCAGCCACGCCCCCAGGCCAAGGGATGCTTCCCCGCTGGGTGGCCCGCTTGTTCCGACCAGATACCCGCCCCACAAGAAGCCCACATAGCCGGCGACGATGGAGCCGATGGCGGCCGCTCGTCTCCCGGCCATCACCGCCGTAAAGACGGCGATGATCAGCGCGAAGAAGATCGGTCCTCGCGGATAGTCGAGAAGAAAGTAGGTGAGCGTGGTGGCGAGAACGAAGCTCAGAACCGTCGCCGGATAACGCCTCCGCAACGTGAGCGCGGCGGGTCCTGCGGCGACAAGCACCAACGCCAGCGCATCGAAGTCTGCGTGCTCGGGCTGCCGTTTGCCGGCGAGATAGGTGCCCCCCACCTGTATCACGGCTACGACGAGCGGCAACAGGAAAGAGGATCCTGCCGGCGCCCGTCGGGGCCCCCATCCGCGCCGGACCCCCTCCTCTGCATGCATCCAATGCTTCATCCACAAACGCTACGTCTGAGAGGACGCACTGTCGTCGGCTCCGAGGAGAAGGCGCGCCTACTCCCTGCGGAGTAGGCCCTGAGCTCGCCTATTCGTTGCGCAAAAAGCTCGGCACGTCGAGGTCGTCCTCGGCGTCGAAGACGAGGCGCTCGGGCTCCTTGTCCAAGCGGATGACCCGCTCCTCGGAGGCCGTGCTCGAGAAAATGTCCTCGTCGGGACGGATGAGGTCTTCGTCTTCCCTTTGCCCCCAACGGTCGAAGCCCGCGGCGATGACCGTGACCCGCACCTCGTCTCCGAGCGTGTCGTCGACGACCGCCCCGAAGATCACGTTCGCATCGGCATGGGCTGCCTTGGTGATGATCGTTGCCGCCTCGTTGACCTCGAACAGGCCCAGATCGGAGCCTCCCGCGATGTTGAGCAGGACTCCGCGCGCCCCTTCGATGGAAGCCTCGAGCAGGGGCGATGAGATCGCTGCCCGCGCGGCCTCGGCCGCCCGGTCTTCGCCGCGCGCCGTCCCGATTCCCATCAGTGACGAGCCTGCGTCGGTCATTATCGCTCTGACGTCGGCGAAGTCGAGGTTGATGAGGCCCGGGGTGGTAATGAGGTCGGTGATTCCCTGCACACCCTGGAGCAGAACCTCGTCCGCCATGCGGAAGGCCTCGAGCACCGAAGTGCTGCGGTCCCCCACATCCAGGAGACGATCGTTCGGGATCACGATGAGGGTGTCGACCTTCTCCTTGATGTTCGTGATGCCGGTTTCCGCCTTGGAGGCGCGTTGACGACCCTCAAAGGTGAACGGCCGGGTCACCACTCCGATGGTGAGAGCCCCCACCGACTTGGCGACCTCGGCGATAATGGGCGCCCCCCCGGTGCCGGTGCCCCCGCCCTTGCCCGCGGTGATGAAGACCATGTCGGCGCCCTTGAGCAGGTCCTCGATCTCTTTCCGGTGGTCCTCGGCCGCCTGGCGGCCGATCTCCGGATCGGCGCCCGCCCCGAGCCCCCGCGTCAACTCGCGGCCGATGTCGAGCTTGACATCGGCATCCGACATCATCAACGCTTGGGCGTCGGTGTTGATGGCGATGAACTCGACCCCCTTGAGCCCAACCTCGATCATCCGGTTTACGGCGTTGACGCCACCGCCCCCGATGCCGACGACCTTGATCATCGCCAGATAGTTCTGCGGGTTGACCGCCATCCGAGCCTCCTCCCGAGCCTCAACTTCTACTCTAGTGTTGTTCACGGGCAGGCCACGCCCTGTGCATTTGCGACGAGATTGACTATCCCCCGGCCCCAGAACATTACCCCTAAACAAGAGGTTTAGTGTATGTAAACCTCTGGTAATTGTTGAGCAATATGCCATGGGAGCCCGGTCCCCGTCAAGCAGGCCGCGCCTTGGGCGCCGGCCCGGAGAACGGGGGAACGGGAGGAACGGTGACCGTGTCGGGTCCGTGGGGGGCCCTGTGGCGGCCGGACACTACGTAGTCAATCGTGCTCGGCGCGCCTGGGAGTACGGAATCGGTACTTCAGCGCGCTCTGCGCGCGTTTGAGTACCTCGGGGGCCGGGGTGG
>DASRPA010000134.1:0-4860 GCA_035646635.1 Actinomycetota bacterium
GCGCGACCCGGCTACTCCCACTCGATGGTGCCCGGGAGCTTGGAGCCAGGGTCCGAGCGGCCCGGGCCGCAGGCCCGAGAGCGGAAAGAACGTGTCGGATGACGTGACCTCCGCTCCGCCCCCATCACCGCGCGACCCGGCTACTCCCACTCGATGGTGCCCGGGGGCTTGGAGGTCACGTCATAGGCAATGCGGTTGACGCCTTCGACCTCGTTGATGATCCGGTTCGACATGCGTTCGAGCAAGTCATAGGGCAGGCGGGCCCAGTCGGCGGTCATGGCGTCCTCGCTGGTGACGGCGCGCAGCACGATGGGATGGCCGTAGGTGCGCTCATCCCCCATCACTCCTACAGAACCGACCGCTACCAAGACTGCAAATGCCTGCCACAGCGAGCGCGCCAGCCCTGCCCTCTTGATCTCTTCGACCACGATGTAGTCCGCTGCCCGCACCAACTCGAGACGCTCGCGGGTCACTTCGCCGATCACGCGGACGGCAAGTCCCGGCCCGGGAAACGGCTGGCGCCACACGATCTCTTCCGGCAATCCGAGCTCCTCGCCAACACTACGGACCTCATCTTTGAAGAGGTTGCGAAGTGGCTCGACCAGGACGAAGGTCATGTCCTCGGGGAGGCCCCCGACGTTGTGGTGGCTCTTGATGCGGGCGGCGACTCTCGTGCCCGATTCAATGACGTCGGGATACAGAGTGCCTTGAACGAGAAAAGAAGCGTCTTCCAACTCGTCCCTCGCGACCTCCTCGAAGACGCGAATGAATGTGCGGCCGATGGTCTTTCGCTTGACCTCCGGATCGGTGATACCGGCCAACTCATCGAGAAAGCGGTCGGCCGCTTTGACGTGGATGAGATTCGCCTGTAGGTGTGCTCGAAACGTCTCCTCGACTTGTTCGCCCTCGCCCGCCCGCAACAGTCCATGATCCACGAACACGCACGTGAGCTGATCGCCGACGGCGCGATGCACAAGAGCAGCTGCAACCGACGAGTCGACTCCTCCGGACAGCGCACACACAACGCGCGCCTCCCCCACTGCACTGCGCACCTCCTCGACGGCTCGCTCGATTATCGAGGTCATTGTCCACGAAGGCATCAATCCGCAACCCTTGAAGAGGAAGTTTTTGAGGAGGTCTGTTCCCTGGAGAGTGTGGGAGACCTCGGGATGGAACTGGACTCCGAAGAGGCGGCGCAGCGGATCCTCGAACGAAGCGATCGGTGAACCCTCAGTCGAAGCGACGGTGCGAAAGCCTTCAGGAGGCACGGTAACGGCGTCGTTGTGGCTCATCCACACGGTTTGGTTCGGGGACAGCTCGGAGAACAGAATCGAATCCGACGAGTCGGCATGAAGCTCGGCGCCCCCGAACTCTCCTCCCCCCGTCCGAGCGACCTCGCCGCCGAGCGCCTGAGCCATAAGTTGCTGGCCGTAACAAATGCCGAGCACGGGGATCCCCAGAGCGAACAAGCGCTCATCGACTCCGGGAGCACCGGGCGAGTGAACCGACATAGGGCCTCCGGAAAGGATGATGCCGGCCGGCTGAAAAGCCCTGATCTGATCCATGGAGAGGTCGTACGGCACGATCTCTGAAAGGACATGGCATTCGCGCACTCGTCGCGCGATCAACTGCGCATATTGGGCGCCGTAGTCGACAACCAGGACCTTTTCCATAATTCAGGCTACCGCGAGCGGGCTTCGACCACCATGCTGAGGCGGTCCTCGTCGGTGTGCGCGCCCTTGTCTTCGAGGCCGGCTTTCCGGCACATGCGGCGCAAGACGGTGGTGAGGTCGTCGGAGACCTCGAGCAGGAGCCAGCCCCCGGGCTTGAGCCACCTCGGCGCTTCCTCTACGGCCCGGCGCATGAGCACGAGCCCGTCGTCGGTCTCATCGGACAACGTCGACAGCGGCTCGTGCTCGATGACCTCGGCCGGCAGGTCGTTGATCTCGTCGATCGGCACGTAGGGGACATGCCCGGCGATTAGATCTACCGAGCCCTTTAGCCTCTGCGGCAGCGAGTCGTACATGTCGCTGATGATGAAGGAAGCGTTGTCGATCCCTAGCCCCTTGGCGTTGCGGCGCGCCTGTCGTAGCCCTTCGGCCGAGATGTCGGCGCCCCAGACCTCGGCGCCGGCCAGCTCCGCAGCCAGCGCCAGGGCGATCGGCCCCGCTCCCGTACAGACGTCCACGATCTTCGGGGACGGCCGGCGACGCAGCTTTCTCAGTGCCCTGGTGACGGTCAGCTCGGACGAGGGTCGGGGGACGAAGGCGCCGGGCATCACCTCGAGATCGAGCCCGTAGAACTCGATACGACCGGTCAAGAAAGGGAGCGGCTCTCCTGACGCTCGCCGGGCGATCAAAGATAGGTAGCACTCCCGCTGCCTCTTGGTGAGCTGCAGATCCGGGGCCAGGTCTTCGGGCTCGGTATCGAGGCTCAGCGCCATTAGCTCTTCGGCTTCCCACTCCAGATCGTGGCCCTCGAAGATGTGGGTGGAGTCTGTCAGGACGCGCTCGCCCAGGGTCAGCAGCCGGCCCACCGATTTGGCTTCGGTCACTTGACGCCGGCCTTGCTCAGAAGCAGCACGAGTCTCGGTAGCCGCAGGACAGACATCGGTAGTGGGATGTCTCCGGGTTCATCTCTTGTCCGCAAAGGGGGCACACGGTCGAGAGATCGCACATGGTCTCTTCGTCGCGCGTCTCCGTCATTTGCTTATTGTGATGCCTGGGAAGGTCCGGGCCACGTCTTTGGGCCGGCATGCCGGGCCCGGATGCGAATCAGCCGCCCCAGATCTGGCTCAGTGCCAGGAAGCGTGCGGAATCCGCCCCTGATCTGACACAAACCGAATAAGGGGCGGCCGCGCAAGCCCGGGCCGGTAAGGAGATCGGGGGTCGGCCCCGCTCGGGGGCCGGGCCCGGGATGGGAAACATCCGCCCCAGATCTGGCTTTGTGCCAGGAAGCGTGCGGAATCCGCCCCTGATCTGACACAAAACCGAATAAGGGGCGGCCGCGCAAGCCCGGGCCGGTAAGGAGATCGGGCTCAGGCCCGCTCGGGGGCCGGGCCCGGGATGGGAAACATCCGCCCCAGATCTGGCTCTGTGCCAGGAAGCGTGCGGAATCCGCCCCTGATCTGACACAAAACCGCATAAGGGGCGGCCGCGCAAGCCCGGGCCGGTAAGGAGATCGGGCGTCGGCCCCGCTCGGGGGCCGGGGTCAGGCGAGCTCGGTGGCGGGGGCCTCCTCTATGTCCGGGACCCCGATCGTAGGCTGCTCGAGCTCGGTGGACAGCACGATCGTCGTGCGGGTGCGGGCCACTCCCCGGATCGAGCGGATTCGCCGCAGAAGTCTCTCGATGTCCCTGTTCGTGCGGCAGCGGACCTTGACCATGTAACAGTCCTCGCCCGCGATCCGGTGGAACTCCAGCACGTCGGGCTCTTCGCAGATGCGGGCGACGATGGGATCGTCGGCGGCGAACTCAGTCCCCTCCGAAACCGTGATCATGCAGAAAGCCATGTGGCTGCGGTCCAGCTTCTCCGCATCGAGCACGGCTGTGTACCCGGCGATGACGCCCTTTTGCTCGAGCTTTCTTACCCTCTCGTGCACCGCCGGGCCCGACAGCGCCACCTCCTTGGCGATGGCCGTGTGCGACAGCCGTCCGTCCAGCCTCAGCAGCTCGAGGATGCGGCGGTCGATGCGGTCGAGGCCGGCAGCCACCCGGCTACCGGCCTCTCCGCGTAGACCCGAGGCGCCGGGAGCGACGGGGCCGGGGGGGCCGGGGGGAAACCAGCATCGTCGCCGTCGTCGGCGTCGGGTCGAGCTTGTACTGCACCCAACTCATCACTTGCTCACCTCTAGCTCTCTGCACTCTTTCATCCGACTGTCCTTGGCGGAGCGGCGGCTGACCTCGGTCGCATGACCGACCAGCGCGACGGCAGCTCCGGCCCACAGGACGACCACGATGATCACTATGCCGATCATCGCCGCCGTCCCTTTAACCTGAAGAATATCCAACCGAAACGCATGTACACCACCTACTTCCAAAGTGCTTTCGATTACTTGTCTTCAGATCATAGGCAGTGCGCACGAGCTTGTCAAATAGAGTCCTAGGCTATTGCTGGATTAGAGGAACGATATCATCTGTCATATCGAGTAGGGCTTATAGTTAGAAGGCCCTATGGGGTGATGGCTTACAATATCTGCGCTTGCCGCCTTGATAGAAGGGACCAACCTAGGTTCGCAAAGGTTCTTCGCCTGAGGTTTGGCACGAAACGCGGGCTATAGAGAGGCGGGCTCAACTAATCCATGCAACACCTCCCCGAGCGATGGAGATTGGACACCATCGATCGAGAGGAGACCGCATGACCAGACGGTGGCGGAGGATCACCCCCCAGAAGCGACGCGAGATCATTCGGCTGGCACGCCGGGGAGACACCTACCGGCAGATAGCGGACGAGCTCGACATCTCCGACACCTCAGTCGGCCTGGTGCTGAGTCCTGGGCGGTATCAGCCGCAGAGAGATGTGGGATCAGGGCACGAGGCGGCTGTCGCTTGACGAGCGCATCGAGATCCGGCTGGGCCTGGAACGGGGCGACTCGCTTCGAGCGATCGCTCGGAGCATCGACCGAGACCCGGCAACTGTGAGCCGCGAGCTGAATGCGAACGGCGGACGTCACAACTACCGTCCGCTCAAGGCTCACCGGGGGACCGAAGACAGAGCGCGACGGCCCAAGCCGACCAAGCTGGCGGCCAACCCGAAGCTGCGCACACGGGTCGTGGCCGATCTCGAGCATCTGTGGTCACCCGAGCAGATAGCGGCGCGCCTGCGTGAGGAATTCGGAGACGATGACACCATGCACATCTCT
>DASRPA010000135.1:0-6551 GCA_035646635.1 Actinomycetota bacterium
ACATGGACGAGGGCTTCGAGGGCGCACAGGTCGTATATCCGAAGTCGTGGGGGGCCGAGCATCTTTTCTCCAACGAGTCCGAGGCGCTGGCATTAAACGCCCGCTACCGCGACTGGATCTGCAATCAAGAGCGCATGAAGAAAGCTGCCGCAGACGCTATCTACATGCATTGCCTGCCCGCGGACAGAGGCAGCGAGGTAACCGACGAGGTCATCGACGGGGCTCAGTCGGTCGTGTTCAAACAAGCCGAGAACCGCCTGCACTCGGGCAAGGCGCTGCTGGGCTTGACCATGGGCGGATACGGCTGACGGGTTTAGCACGGGGCCTGCGCCGGTGAGATCCGACATCCGGCGAGCGATCGTTGCTGTGTTCGTGGCACGCACCGCCGCCAACTCCGGGCTGCGAGTCGTCTACCCGTTCTTGCCCGCCATCGCGCGGGGGCTCTCGGTTTCGGTCCCAGCGCTCGCGGCGGTCGTGGCGCTGCGAAACCTCGGCGGGCTCACGACCCCTTTGGTTGCGCGCCTTGCGGAGCGGACCGGCCGCCGCCGCCTCATGGTCGCGGCCATGATTGCGGTCACCGCCGGCTGCGCCCTGAGCGCCGTCACCTCGAGCTTCGCCGTTGCCGCGGCCGGCATTGTCGTAGTCGGCATCGCCAAGCCCGGTTTCGATATACCCATGCAGGCCTGGTTTGGCGACCGGGTCCCGTTTTCAGAACGCGGCCGGGTATTGGGAATCACCGAGCTTACGTGGGCGCTCTCACTCGCCGTCATCGTTCCCGCGTCGGGATTCTTGATCGCCGTAACCAGCTGGCGAGCCCCGTTCGTGCTCGTGACGCTGTTCGCGGGAGCGGGAACGTTCGCCGTAATCCGGGGCATCGACTCGGACGTGCCTCACAAACGGGAGCCGCGCCCTCTCACGCTGACCTCGCCTCGGAGGCTCATGCTGGCGGCCATAGTGTTGTTCTCGACCGCGGCCGAGATCCCCTTTGTTGTCTACGGTCAGTGGTTGGAAGGGACCTTCTCCCTTTCTGTTACAGGGATCGGATTGTTCACTCTCGTCGTGGTCGCAGCAGAGCTCTCGGGCGAGGCAATGGTTGCGGCAGTGTCCGATCGGGTCGGTATCAGGCGCATGATCATCATGGGGTTAGTGGTCTCAGCTCTCGCCTATGCAAGCTTCTCGCTGACGGGAGATTCGCTGGTGCGGGCGATCGTGACGGTAGCGGTGTGGATTGTCTCCTTCGAAGTGACCATCGTCGCAACGATCCCGTTCGTGAGTGAGCTGGCGGCGGAGTCGCGCGATCGTCTGCTCTCGCTGCTGGCGGTGGCCGTCGCTCTGGGCCGGGCAAGCGGCGCCCTCCTCGGCCAGCCTCTCTATTACGTGGGGGGCATCGGCCTAGCTGGGGGGCTGTCCGCGCTCTGCGCGCTAGTCGCCTTGTTCCTGGTGCAGCGCGCAGGGAGAACTACGAAGGCCCGGACGGGCACTGTGTAGGTGCGTGATTCCTAAGATCCAACTCGAGCTCGGCTCGATCTGGACGCTCCACCACCTCTTGTCGTTGTTAACGCAGTACGTTATGCTAGGCCGTGATCAAGAGCTTCCGGGACCGGGACACAGAACGTCTCTTTGACCGTCGGCCGATTCGGAGATTGGGATCAGAACTTCAGAGAATGGCGCTGCGCAAACTCCGCATCCTGGAAGCAGCGATGAGCTTGGGCGATCTCCGTGTGCCTCCGGGCAACCGTTTGGAGCGGCTGCGGGGTGAGCGGGCCGGCCAGTACAGCATTCGCATCAACGATCAATGGCGCATCTGCTTTCGGTGGGACGAGGGAGACGCGTACGACGTGGAGATCGTCGATTATCACTAGGAGGGTTTGATGACATCCCGAAAGTTTGCTCCCGTCCACGCAGGAGAGATCCTGATCGAGGACTTCCTCGCCCCCATGGGCCTAAGTCAGTACCGGCTGGCGAAGGACATCAGCGTCCCACCTCGCCGGATCAATGAGATCGTGCACGGCAAGCGCGCGATCTCAGCGGACACCGCGTTGAGACTTGCTCGGTACTTCGGGACCTCGGAGAGGTTCTGGCTTAACTTGCAAACCCAGTTCGACCTCGATGTCGAACGCGATCGACTGGGCGACCGCCTAGACCAGGAAGTGACCGTACGCCGGGCCGGTTAGCGGCGCCGATGGCGAACCGTTCCGTTTATGGGCCCGGCGCGGCTCCCAACTATGCGCTCGTAGGCCACGGGATCGGTGGCACCCTCGGTCGACTAGCCCCGGCGCAGTTCGCAGGGAGCTTGACTATTCGTTTTGAAGTTCCCGGATCATCTGGCGCGGACTCATGATCCGAACTTCTCTGACGCGTACCTTTTCGAAGTGGCGATCTCGCGTAACGAAGAAATCTGCCTCCGCGGCAAGGGCGAGCGCCACCAGATAGTCATCGTTCGGATCATCCGGAACGACACGAGGCGGATCCTTCGGATCGTCGAGTAATACTCCCTCCTCGGACAGACGTTGCGTTAACCCTTTGCCTCTTCCCTGGAGATGTCGTACTTGTTCGATATCCTCGGATGTAACCAAGGTGATCACAACCTCTTGGATCAGTCTCGGACAAACGACCAGTTCGAATTCGCCACCGAGCCAGAGATCCAGAAGGTTTGAGGTGGCCCCTTCATGAGTCAGAGTTCCGGCGATTAACAATCCGCGTCGATAAGAATGTAGACGGGGTCACGACTCTCTCTTACGCTTCTTGGGATCGAACCTTGTGGACTGTCTCGGATGCAATATCGAGAGCCTCGTCTTCGGAGAGGCGAGTCTTGGACCTGATCCGCTCGCGCCCAGCCCTTCTCTCAGAGCGGCCTCGAGCACCTCGGACTGACTCCTGTTGGAGCGGGCTGCGCGGATCCTCACCTGCCGTATGAGGCCCTCATCTATCGAACGAGTCGTCTTTACCTTTGCCATCTTTCCCTATCCCTACTCACTCGCATGCCATCGTGCTCTATTCAGCCACAGCCCTGCTCATAGCGGTGTCCTGCCTAGACAGAACGCCGCCGAGCCGAACTTTGTGCCTGCAACCACCTCACAGGTGGTTGGCGCCGCAAGGTTGGGGCCGGCCGCCCGGCCCGAGCGTTCTGTGCGGTCTACCCGCTGAGTGTGAGCGCGGGACCGGCTCTACACGGGAGCGTCAAGGGCCCCCCGGCGCGGCCCCCACGATGCGCTCGTAGGCCACGGGGTCGGTAGCACCTTCGGTCGACACCACCAGCACCTCGGCCCCCTCGAGTCGCGAGTGACCGGATGCGAGCAGCTCCAGCACCCCGCCCACACCCGCGGCCCCCGTCTCTCCCGAGACGACGCCGGCCGCCGCCAGCAACCGCATCGCCTCTTGCGCACGCTCGTCGGGGATGGCGAGATAGGCGTCCATGCCCTCGGACACGAGAGGCCAGGCGACCTGCGACGGCGTTCCACAGTTGAGCCCCGCCATGATCGAGTGCTGTGAGCCGTCGAGGGTAGTGATCTCCCCCACCCGGGCCGAGGCCAACACGCAGGCGGCGTCCAGTGGCTCGACACCTATCAAATAGGGGCGGGGCTCGATGCCCGCCCGGTAGTGACGCACGGCCGCAGCGGCCAGCGCTCCCACACCCATCTGCACCACGACCACGTCGGGCCTCTGCTCGAGCTGGTCCTCCAGCTCCCAGAAGATCGTGGAGTAGCCCTCGATGACCCAGGCCGGGACCTCCTCGTAGCCCGGCCACGACGTGTCCGAGATCACGAGGCAGCAAGGCGAGGCCTGCTCGGCCGAGCGCCTCACTGCGTCGTCGTAGCCGCCCGGCACGATCTCGCACTCGGCCCCCTCGGACTCGACGGCTTCGATCCGGGCCGCCGCCGTGCCCTCGGGAAGGTAGATGAGGGCCCGGAGCCCGAGCAGTCGAGCCATGCGCGCCACGGCCCGCCCGTGATTGCCGTCGGTGGCGGCGGCCAGCGTCAGAGGGCCGTGGGGGGCGAGGAGAGTGGCGAGCTCGTCGGCGTCGTTCCATGGCCCGAGGTCGCCGAGACGCCGTTCGAGCGCCCGCAGGACGGCCCAGGAGGCGCCCAGGATCTTGAATGAGGGGAGGCCCAGGCGACTTGACTCGTCCTTGATCCACAGGGCGCCGAGCCCGGCCTCCTCGGCTCTCACCAGCGGGGTGACCTCGTAGGAAGGAAGCTTGCGATGGAGCTCGAGCGGGGCTTGCGACGGCTCTTCCGTAACAAGGGCGGAGGGGGTGGGGCGCTCCAGGATCTCGGTCACTTCGGCGATACTAGGGGGCCGAGATCGGGTTGCCTCCGCACGGGCGCTTCATCCTGATTTTGTGGGAAGGGGTGGGCGGACCTCACTTTCCGAGGGCCAACTCCAGCCGTTGACGCGAGCGGTCTGTAGCAAGCCCCTTCTCAGCCGCATGTTCCTGCTCCTTGGGACAGGAAGTTAAGTGCGTTGATAGCCATGTTCCAAGAAAGGTCGCCAGAAACCGGATCCCCAAGGTCCCACCACTCCCAGTATCGCTACGGCCCCAGCGAACAGTCCAGTGCCCAAGTAGAACCAGTTCCATGCGTTCGTCTGGTACCAATCAGAGGCGAGCAGGACGTGCGCGATGGTTTCCGCCCGCCATTCGTTGTGTGGATCTCGAATAGGTGAACGGCCGCGCGCCAGCTTGACGAGCCGTTGCCGTTCCCGCAGCGAGAGATCCTTAACGACCCCCTTGTACTGTCCTGTATAAGGAGACCCTATGTGCGGCGAGATGCCTCTGTTCAGAGCTATATAGACCGCAGCACAAAGGTAGAACGTCACCAGGATTGGGGGTAAGAGCTCACATCCTCCCAAGGCTTGATCTTGGCCTCAAGAGTGTGCCATCTCGGCCCAAAGTAGCTTCTGCGTTTGTCCCGGAGTCTGAACTTGTCCTCGAGGGTGCTATTTTTTCGCGACTTTGCGCTTCCTCGCCCGGCTGGGTCTCGCCGTTGCCGTCTTCGCCCTGTTTCCTTCGCTCCCGTCCCGGCCTGCGCCCGAAGCCGCAGCGGCCTCGAGGGCGGAGGCTTCGGACGCCCGCATCCAATTAGAGTTCCGGGCCGGAAGCTCGGTTCGGCTGCGTGGAGGGGACCTCGTCTCGGACTCCGCCGACCTATCCGCCCTCCACGGGATCCTCGGCCCCCTGCCCGATCTGCGAATCGAGCGCCTCTTCTCGACCCAGGAGAGAGAGCTGGACCGGCGCCGGGGACAGATTGCGGCTCGCTCGGGGCGGACCCAGCCAAATCTAAACCTCTACTTTAGGTTTACTTTAGGTCATCCCGCGGACGTGGAGCGCCTGCTCGAGTCCCTCAGCTCCCTCGAGATCGTCGAGACCGCGTACCGCGAGCCGGAGCCGGCTCCGCCCCCGGCGACCCCCAGCTTTGTGGCGCAGCAGGGCTACCGCGGCCCTGCTCCGGCGGGCATCGACGCCGTTGCAGCAGGGGCTACGGCCGCCGGATTGGGCGCCAAGGTCAGGCTCGCCGATGTCGAGTACGGGTGGAACCTCTTGCACGAAGACCTCGAGCGAGTCCGGGCGAGGGCGCTGCGGATCAACAACGGCTCCTTCTGCGACCCCTTCCTCGGCGACGACCACGGCACCGCAGTCCTGGGAGAGCTGGCCGCAGACCGCGACACGACCGGGGTCACGGGGCTGGTCCCGCGCGCTGCGCTGACGCTCGTGAACTCGGCCGTGGACCAGGCCGGAGCTTGTGTGTGGAACCTGGCCAATGCGATCAACCTCGCCCACGGAAACCTCGACGCCGGGGACGTCCTCCTGGTCGAGCAACAGGCGCGCAGCCCGTCAGGCTTCGTCCCGGTGGAATGGCTGCCGGCCGTTTACGACGCCATCTTCTCGGCGACCTCAGACGGAATCATCGTCGTCGAGCCCGCCGGTAACGGCGGCCAGGATCTCGACGGCCCTGAGTATGGGAGCCCATTTCCACGCGGCCTGCCCGATTCCGGTGCGATCGTTGTGGGGGCCGGAGGCGCGCCGGCCTGCGAGTCGTGGCCGGGAGCGCCGCGCGCCCGTATCGACTTCTCGAGCTTTGGGAGCCGCGTCGACCTCCAGGGGTGGGGGGAGTGCGTGGTGACGACCGGCTACGGCGACCTCTTCGGCGGGACACGCAACACCTTTTACGCCCGGGGCTTTGCGGGCACCTCGAGCGCGGCCGCCATGGTGGCCGCCGCGGCGGCCTCTCTATCCAGCGTCACCGAAGCCCGGACGGGCGAGCACCTCACTTCGCGCCGAGCCCGCTCCATTCTGGAGAGCACCGGAAGCGCCCAAGACCTCTCCGTCTCCGGGCAGATCGGTCCCCTGCCTAACCTCCGCGCCGCCCTGGCTGCGGTGGCGGTGCGGGCCTCAACAAAGTAGTCGATCGCGCGCAACGCGCGCCTGAGTACCAGACTGGTACTGCAGCGCGCCTTCAGCGCGTTTGACTCCCCCCTTGGTTCTCAAAGTTTGCCGCTCGGCCCCCTGCTCAGGTAGCGGCCCCACCCCGGCTCCCCCACGGGCTCGCCGG
>DASRPA010000136.1:0-11539 GCA_035646635.1 Actinomycetota bacterium
GCCGGAGCGGTGGTTGGACACCAGCGTGAGGTAGTTGTGCTGCTTGCGCCATGAGATCTCGTCGATCCCGATCTCGAAGAGATCGTTCAAGCGTCCGGGGTCGAGCTCGTCGGCCACGACGCGCTGAACGATCGCCCCGACAGTGCGCCACGCGATCCGAAGCAGGCGGCAGATCGCAGACTTGTCGGTCTTGGCCGCTAGCAAGGCGACGAGGTCTTCGAAGTCGCGCGTGAACTCCGAGCGCGAACGTGACTGTGCTTTCCTTCGGCGCACACACCGGGACTCACATGGATGCGCCGGTGCATTTCCTTGCCGATGGGGTCGCCATCGACGCGATGGAACTGTCCGCAACGATGGGGGCAGCCCGGGTGATCGAGATAAGCGATCCTGCTGCGATCCGTCGCCACGAGCTGCAAGCGGCGGAGATCGCTTCAGGCGAGCGCATCCTGTTCAAGACGCGCAACTCCTCCTATGCGTGGTCCAGCGAATCCTTCGTCGAGGACTTCGTGGGCATTTCGCTGGAAGCCGCGGAGTATCTGGCCGGAGTTGGCGTCCGAACGGTAGGTGTCGACTATCTCTCGGTGGCGGTTTTCGGCGGCGACGCAGCCGGCGTGCATCGCGCCTTACTGTCTGCCGGCGTGTGGATCATCGAGGGCCTCGACCTCGCCGACGTTGCGGAGGGGACGTTCGAGTTGATCTGCCTCCCACTTTGCATCCCCGGCAGCGACGGCGCCCCGGCGCGGGCGCTCCTGCGCCCCATCGATCGGGGGGTCTGAGGGGTGGAGGAGGCGATGCAGAACCTCGGCGCGTCACTCGGTTGGGGTCTGGTCGTCGGTGCGAGCCTTGTCGTGGGCGCGCTGCTCGCCGCCTTCAAGGAGCTGCCGGCACGCATCGCCGCCAACCTCACCGCGTTCGGCGGGGGCATTCTCCTCGCGGCCGTGGCCCTCGAGCTTGTGCCCGAGGCCGACGAGCAGGCGGGGGCGGGCCTCACCGCAGCTTTCCTATTGGCCGGAACGCTCCTCTACGTGGGCGCGGACGCGTGGCTCACGCGCGACAAGATGATGGAGGCCGTCCGCCGCTCCGGCCATGCAGCGGCCGCCGGGGGAGCAATGGCACTGCCGCCCGGTCACGCAGAGGCGGCGCGCGGCGAGGCCATCGCCGCCGGATTGTTCGTCGACGGTGTGCCCGAGTCGATAGCGTTGGGACTCACGATCGCCCGCGGCGAGCTCGGCTTGGCCCTGCTGGCGGGCATTGTGGTCGGAAACGCGGTGGAGGCCTACGGCGCCGCCCAGCCCATAATCGCCGGAGGCGACCCCAAAACCTTCGCCATTAGACTCCTCTCTCTGATCGGAGCTGCGCTCGCGGTCGCCACGATCCTGGGAGGGACCCTGCTTGCCGCCGTGAGCCCAGCCGTCATCGGCTCCGCACAGGCGCTCGCCGCAGGCGCGGTGCTCGCAGTCATCTCGGTGTCGATAATTCCGCATGCCTTCTCCGAGGTGAGCAGCGAGGTCGCTACCGCTTCCGTGGTGGGCTTCATCGCCGGATACCTGCTCGGCTGACACCTGTAACGCTCCCACCCTTTCCGGGACTATGCCCTCGAACGCCATTGTGCGGGTGATCAAAGAGGAGTGCCATGGAGGGACTCAAGGGCAAGAACGTGCTCGTCACGGGTGGTACGTCGGGGATCGGCCAGGCCATTGCCGTCCGTTTCGCCGAGTACGGCGCCAACGTAGCCATCAACTACCTCAAACAGCCCGAAGAGGCCGAAGAGACCGAAGAGCAGGTCCACGCCTGTGTGAGCAGGGTGCAGAAGCACGGCGTACGCGATGTGCTCGTGGGAGCGGACGTCTCCAAGGAGGACGAGGTCGTCCACATGGTCGAGCAGACGGTGGAGGAGCTCGGGAGCATCGACGTTCTCGTCAACAACGCCGGCATCCAGATCTCGCGACCGACCGAGGAGCTGTCGGTGGCCGACTTCGAGAAGGTTCTGGCCGTCAACCTGCGCGGTTCGTTCGCCTGTGCCCGTGAGGCCATCAAGCGTTTCATTGCGACCGATACACCCGGGTCCATCATCAACATCTCGAGCGTCCACCAGCGAATCCCCAAACCCGGCTACCTTGGCTACTCGGTCAGCAAGGGCGGAATGCAGAACCTCACCACGACGCTCGCGCTCGAGTTCGCGGAGCGCGGCATCCGCGTCAACGGCATCGGGCCGGGTGCCACAATCACGCCGATCAACCGAGCTTGGGTTGACGATCCTGTAAAGGCAGAGATGGTTACGAGCCACATCCCGATGCGGCGCGCCGGGACCGCCAATGAGATGGCGGGAGTCACATGCTTTCTTGCGAGCGATGACGCCGCCTACATAAGCGGTCAGACGATCTTCGTCGATGGGGGCCTCACGCTCTACGCCGACTTCCGTGAGCCGTGGTCGTCCGAGTGACGCAGGGCGTCGAGATTTCGCTTTGGTACTCACTCACCCCCAGCTGAGTGGCGCTACCGGCGCCTGGGTATCACCGATCGCTCTGGTCTGAGTCCTGTCGGCAGCAGGAAGTCACCTCGGGACGCTGCGGCTGCCTGAGGCCCCTCACAACCTTGCTTGGGGCGACGAAGACGGACGCACCCTCTACATCGCAGCTCTGACGAGTATCTACCGCATTCGGCTGAGCATCCCGGGGTTGAGCGTGTCCTGCGTGCCCGGAATCCGCCCGAGCCGAACTTTGTGCCCGTAACCACCCCACAGGTGGTTGGGGCCGCAAGGTTGGGGGCCTGATGAAATAACCATAGTGACAGTCCCCGGTACATTCATTGGTGGAGTCGATTGCGATATCGGAGTTCAAGGCAACCTGTCTCGCGGTCCTCGAGGAGGTGCGACGCACCGGTCGTCCGGTTCTCATTACCAAACGAGGACAACCCATCGCCGAGATAGTTCCTGCCTCACGACCGGCAGACGTCAAGCGCAGACTCGGTTCACTCGCCGGCACCGCACACATCGTCGGGGACATCGTTTTCCCGGGCAGTCGATGAAAGGGAATGGGAGCAACTCGGGAAATGAAGCTCCTGCTGGACATTCACATTTGGCTCTGGACCTTCCTTGAGCCAGAGCGCCTCTCACGTCGGGTTGTTAGGTGCTTGGAGAACCCGTCGAACGAGTGCTGACTGTCGCCTATCAGTATCTGGGAAATGTTGTTGCCTGCCGAAAGGGGCGCATTGAACTCCGGACCGATGTGACTCTACTTGGATCGGGCAGTACCGGACACTTCCAACACCGGAAAGTAATCGTGTCTCGCCGACCGAGCCTAGCCGTAGGCTCCCTTTCGTGAACCATCTTGCCCTAGCGGTAGGCGATCAAGAACGGTCGCGCCGTTTCTATGCGACCTACCTGGGCTTCGATGCTCCTCCACGGGAGTATTCAGACGGGGTCCTCATGCTCTACAACTCCGACGGTTTTTCACTTGCCCTGGGGCCGAGTGACGAGCCCGTACGGATGCCCCGGTTCTTCCACTTCGGGATCTCCCTGCCTACTCCCGAGGCTGTTCGCAGTTTCCGACATCGAGTGCTGGCGGACGGCGTTGCCATCGTCGAGGAGTGGGAGGAGCCCGACTATGTGAGCGTGAAGATTCTCGATCCGGACGGGTACGTCGTAGAAACTCCTGGGAGCCTTGATTCACAGGCGTGGCAATACCAAAACCGTGCAAATTGTCGAGGCTGAGGGCCGGGATTGAAGGTCGGGGGGCCGGGGGGCGGCAGTAACAGGTTGCGCCTTCCCCGCTCGCGTGCCGACAGACTAGTGTCACACTCCCCAGAGGTATAGTCGGACTATGCCTCCTTACCCGAACCCGTTCCTGTTCTCCGGCCCCCTGGCGTCTGGGGAGATGATCGACCGCCGGGCCGAGGCCGACGAGCTGTTGTCGCTTGCCCAGGCCGGGCACCGGGTGCGGCTCGTGGGCCCTCGCCGCTACGGCAAGACCACCCTGCTGCGGCGGGTGCTGGACGACGCCGAGGCCGCCGGAATGGCGACTGCGCTGGTGGACCTCGAGGACGTGTTGAGCCTGGGTGGGATCGTGGTCCGGATCGAGCGAGCCTATGCACGGCGGCTCAAGGGATCGCTGAGGACGCGCGTGGATCGGCTCTTCAGTGCCTGGAACATCGGGCTCTCGCTGGGAGGGCCCGGGTTCAGCGCCACACTGCAGCGCAGTCCCAACGCGAACGTGGAAGCGGTACTCTTGCGCCTGCTCGATCTCCCCCGGGAACTGCATGAGCGCACCGGGACCCGCAGCCTGATCGTCTTCGACGAGATCCAGGACATCCTGGCGGTGGACGGAGCCGACGGGCAGATTCGAAGCGTTATCCAGCATCACGGGGAGGCCGCGTCCTATGCTTTCGCCGGCTCCGCGCCCGCCACGATGGAACGGCTGTTCGCCGACCCTCGCCGTCCGCTCCTCGAGCAGGCAGTTCCCAGATCTCTCGAGCCTCTTCCCTTGGCGGAGGTAGGAGACTACGTGGCGGAGCGATTCCGGCGCAGCGACCGCGATCCGGGAGACGCCCTGGCGGCGATGCTGGAGTTCGCGCGCGGCCATCCCCAACGCTCCATGATGCTGGCCCACTTCCTGTGGGACGCGACGGCTCCCGGCACCATCGCGGACGAAGTCCAGTGGGTAGAGGCGCGGGACAGCGCCCTTGGCCACGCCGCCGGCTACCTGGGTGCCACTTGGCGGGCGTGGCCGACAAACGAGCGCCGCGTGGCGCTCGCCCTGGCGACTTCTCCGGGCGGCCCCTACAGCCGGGCGGCTCAGGCGGGGGTCGGGATCAAGAAGTCAAGCGTCAGGTACGCGCTGCAATCCCTGATAGATCGTGCGGATGTGATCAGGCGCGACGACGGGTTTGTGCTGACTGATCCGCTGCTCGAGCTCTGGCTGCAGCGACATGGTGCAATGTAAGGTCAGCGTCCTGAGAACGCCTTGGCTGCTCGAGCCTCCTTACTCGAAGGCGTCGGTAACGCTGAGGCCGCGCGCGTCTTGTTTCAGAGCCGTGTCTACGGCGATCGCCGCTGCGATCGTCAGCAGGCGAAGCTCTCCTGTGAGTCCGGGGTCTATGTCCACTATGTAGTTATCTGCAGGCGTGAACACGGCCTTCAGAACTCCGACGAACTTCTTGTCGATCCGCCCGATTTCCTTTCCTCCGGCATCGACGATCGCAAAGTCCCAGGCTCGCCAATTCTCGGCCTGAATCCGTCCTAGCTCTTGCCCGCCGGTGTCGAGCAGGTCGAAGCTGATCTTGCCGAATACGTTTCGTTGGGCGATGCTTCCCAGCTTGTTCCCGTTGCCATCCTCGACGCTGAACTTTGACTTGAAGATCTTGGCAGGCCGGACGATCTGGAGGAGCTTGTTGCCACTCTTGTCGTAGAGCGCCAGCCGGTGGGTGAGGAACTGGTCGACGTCGGTGGCGAAGCGAAGGACCTTACGGAAGGTGCTCTGGCCCTCCTGCTGCATGTAGCCGAGCTCTTCCCCCTCGGCGTCACGTATCAGGTACTGGTTGGTGACCTCAATTAGCTTGGCCTTCTGGTTCACGATCAGCCTGTCAGAGGACAACAGATCCGGCATTGTCCTCACCTCCCATCGAGTGTCATCCGGCCGCTTGCTGCGAGCCCTGCAAACCATACAATGCCGGATCATGACGTCAGGGGCCGGTAGTGGGAATCTCCTTGTATTGAAGGAGGGGGCGCTGTTCGTTTGCTCGCGGCGAGACGGCGACATTCGAGCAGGCTCACGCTCGGGAGAGGGTCTGTACTCGAGCGACACTCGCTTTCTCTCCGAGCTATGTCTCACGATCGGCGGCCGCTCGCCCGTTTTGCTGTCATCGTCGGCCGCTTGTATTTACGAGGTAGTACTCGACCTCGCCAACACAGCATTCGAGAGGGATGGCGGGCCGCCGATCCCCCCGATGGCGCTGGCCATTAGCCGGACCCGTATGGTCGACGACCGCCTCTACGAACGAGTCGTCATTCAAAACCGGAGCGGCACGCGCGTGTCCACGGAGATGGAGATCAAGCTCGAGGCCGATTTCGCGGACATGTTCGAGGTGCGCGGAGCATACGAACGTATTTGTCGGGGACCGACGCTCGCTTCCAACAGCAACCCAAACGAGATCAGCTTTTGCTACCTCGGCAAGGATGAAGTTCGGCGTGAGACGATCGTAAGGGTCGCCCCCCCGGGGAGGGCCGAGAAGGATTCGGCAGGTGGGGCTCGATTGAAGTGGACGCTCGAGCTTGAGCCGCTCCAGAGCTTTGAAGCAGAGTTCACTGTGGAGCCGTCGCTCGATGGGGCACGGTCGCAACGCCGCTCGTTTCGGAGGGCTCAACAGGTCGTCGCCTCGAAGTCAAGAGAGTGGCTGGACTCGTGCACGAGGATGGATTGTGGTTCCGCCGGACTTCAGCGCATCCTCGATACGGGAATCAACGATTTGAGAGCTCTTATGACTCCGAGCGAGGACGGCGAGATGATCGTTGCCGGGATTCCCTGGTACGTAGCCTCGTTCGGCCGGGATGCGCTCCTGACGAGTCTGGAGATGCTCGTTCTGACTCCGGAGCCGGCGCGCCGGAGCCTTGTTCATCTCGCCCGCCTGCAGGCTGAGGTCGATGACCCCTACAGGGATGCCGAGCCGGGCAAGATCCTGCACGAGCTGCGCCAGGGGGAATTGGCGCGGAGTGGATCCATTCCTCATTCGCCCTACTACGGGACGGTCGATGCGACGCCGCTTTTCCTGATGCTTGCTTCCGCCTATTGGCGCTGGACCGCAGATCTCGACACGATGAAGCATCTGTACCCGGCGCTCGATGCGGCGCTTCAGTGGATAGATATTTTGGGGGATCGAGACGGGGACGGTTTTGTCGAGTATCTGAGTCGTTCGCCTTCCGGCCTCCACAATCACGGCTGGAAGGATTCCCAACATTCGATAATGCACGCAGACGGCTCCCCGGCAGAAGGACCGATCGCTCTGGTGGAGGTTCAAGGCTATGTGTACATGGCCAAGCGCGGTATGGCCGATCTCTATCGGGAGCTCGGCCATTCCGAACGCGCTGCTTCCTTGGAGGCCGAAGCCGCAGAGCTCATGGAAGCGTTCAATGAGGTCTTCTGGATGCCTGAAGAGAATACGTTTGCACTGGCACTCGATGGGAGCAAGCGCCAGGTCCGGAGCGTGACCTCGAACCCCGGTCACTGCCTCTACTCCGGAATAGTTGATGCCGACAAAGCGCAGATCATGGCGCGCCGACTCATGACAGCGGACATGTTCTCCGGCTGGGGCGTACGAACACTGTCGAGCCGGTCTCCGGCCTACGACCCCACGAGCTACCACAACGGCTCGATCTGGCCCCACGACAACGCAATCATCGGCGCGGGTCTCAAGCGCTACGGACTGACCCAGGAGACCCAAACAGTCGCCACGGCCCTCTTCGATGCGGCTTTCGAGTCCCCAGACTCTCGTCTGCCGGAGCTATTCTGCGGCTTCGACAGGGAGGAAGGGAGGTCCTATGTTCCATATCCTGTTGCGTGCAGTCCGCAGGCATGGGCCGCGGCAGCACCCTTCATGCTGATGCAGGCCCTGCTGGGTATCTCAGCAGAAGGACCTGCCGAGCTCCTCACGGTCCACGAGCCGGCATTGCCCGACTCCACAAACCATTTGCGTCTAAACGACATGCGAGTTGGCGACTCACGCGTTAGCCTTGATTTCACAAGGGCGGGTTTGGGTATTGCATGCACCCTATTGGAGCGGCCCGACCACATTCGGGTGTCTATCAAATGATCGAGGTTAGTGACTGTACGGGACATGACAGAGCCGCGCGCGAGTAGACCGTACATGCCGGGATACGGCATAGCCGGAGCCGGTGAAGGGGCCGGCCTCCTTCCCTGGGCGTGGGCGGAAGAGCGGTTGCTGTTATCGCACAACTACTGGGTAGCCACGGTGTGGCCGGACGGACGCCCGCACGCGATGCCGGTCTGGGGAATCTGGGAAGCTTGGGCGCTGTGGTTCAGCAGCGGCGGGGATTCGCGCAAGTCCCGCAACTTGAGAGCAGACGCTCGTTGCGTGATCACCACAGAGAATGCCGCGGAGCCCGTCGTGATCGAGGGGAGCGCCTCGATCGTGACTGACACTAAGAGCCTGGCGATGTTTCTTCAGCTCATGAACGAAAAGTACGAGAGCGGCATGTCGATGGACTTCTTGGACCCAGCCGTGAACGCAACCTTTCGGGTACGGCGCCGCTGCGTTTTCTCCTTGACAGAGAAAGAGTTCACGAGTACACCGACGCGCTGGGATCTTGCAGGATTGAACGACGACGGTGAAGAGGACCGGGCGGAGTCATGAGCGCCCCGATAGACCGTCCGATCATCCCGTTCCCTTCGCAGGAGGCGTGGGAGGCGTGGCTCTCGCAACAGGACATGACCTCAGGGGGAGTGTGGATGAAGGTTGGCCAAAAAGGGCTCGGGTATTGCCTCCGTGACTTATGCGGAGGCAGTGGAGGTTGCTCTATGCTACGGATGGATCGACGGCCAAGCCAAGAGGCTCGACGACGACTACTACCTTCAGCGGTTCACTCCCCAGTGGTACGGATTCCGTACTCCAGAGCGCTTCGCGCGCGTTTGACTACCTCGCTACTCACCGGCTGCCACCCGGGTGCCCGAGTCGTCGCAGCAAATCGCTCCCCGTGGTCCCAGTCGCTCACTCTCACTTTCCATCACGGCCAGAGTGGAGCGCATCGCACTGGGCTTTATGCCTCCCGACGCAGTCTCGTGGTGTGGGGCATGTCGGCGCCGGCAAGGGCGAATCATTCAACCCGGCCGGGGGATCGTCGTTTATCGATGCTTCGCGCTACTACAACCTGTTCGATCCCTTGAGCAGGGTGTCGCCCACTCTCGAGATCGAGCCGGGCCTCGCCCTGGAGTGGAACCCAAATAATGACTCGACCGTTGACGTTGGTAACACTCGAATGCGAGATGTGTTTGGCGTCGTTCATCTCCTGCAGGGTGTAGATGACATCATCTGCGGTGAACGGCTTGCCATCGTGCCAAGTGACATCGGGGCGCAGCTTGAGCTCCCACTAGCTGGGAGGTGTCAAGAAGCTCAACGACTTAACTCTCAGGATTCCGCTCAAGTCTCCGAATGCGCGCCTGTTCGACTCCTTCGTTCAGCAGAACACAGTCATCGTCCAAGACGGGGCAAAGGACTTCTCGAAGCCCGTTGGCACCGGCCCCTTCATGTTCGAGTCGTTCTCTGTGGGCGAGCGAGCCTGTGCAAGCGCAATCCCAGCTACTGGGAGGAAGGCAAGCCCTACGTCGACGAATGGGAAGACATCTCCATCGACGATAACGCCGCCCGCCTGAACGCGCTCTTGGCGGGGGAGATCGACATGATGAGCCAGCTTCCCTTTGCTCAGGCAAAGGATCAGCAGCAACGCGGCGAGATTCAGGTGCTGGCGGCGGACAGCCCCGCGATTCAAGTCTTCATCATGGCGGTGGATATCGCTCCATTCGAGGACGAGCGCGTACGTCAAGCCTTTCGCCTCATTCCCGACCGTCAGGCACTGATCGACGGCGCCCTTTTCGGCTTCGGCTCGGTCGGCAACGACCTGGCAGGCAAGGGGCTGCCCTTCTTCGCTGAAGACCTGCCTGCGCGCGACCAGGACCTCGAGCAGGCTCGCTCGCTCCTCAGGCAAGCGGGGGCCGAGAACCTCAAGGTCACTCTTCACACCTCCGACATCGTCCCCGGCTTTGTCGAGGCTGCTACGCTCCTTGCCCAGCAGGCGAAGGGAGCAGGCGTCACCATTGAGGTAAAGAAGGAACCCCCCAACGCCTACTTTGACACATCACTGCTCTACACGAAGCTGGACTTCGCGCAGTCTTTCTGGACGTTCTCGTCGGTTCCGATCTGGTACGATGCGCAGGGTGCTCCCGACGAAAGCACTGCGACCGAGCTGTGGGGCAAGATCCAGCAAACGCAGTATGAGCAGGGTGGCTACATAGTGTGGGAGAACCAGCAGCTTGTGGACGGCGCCTCGACGAAGGTAAAGGGATTGAAGCCGAGCTCCTTCTTCAACCTCGGTGGCTGGAACTACCGCGACGTGCAGCTCGGGTGATAAAGGACGCGGCCCCGATCCCCGGCGACCCCCTGTTGGGAGAGGTAGCCGTGGTTACCGGCGCGAGCCGTGGGATCGGGGCTGCGGTGGCGATCGAGCTTGCGAGGTTGGGCGCCGATATCGGGCTTGTGCAGCGGGGCGCAGCGGCCGACACGCGGGTGGAGATCGAGCGTCTGGGACGGCGCGTCCACGTCGTTCGAGCCGATGTCGGCGACGGTGAGGCCGCCATGCGAGCAGTCGATGAGGTGGGCGACGTGTTCGGTCGTCTCGATGTCGCCGTGGCGAATGCGGGGACGACGGTGCGAGGGCCGGCGCTCGAGCTGCCGCTCGACGACTTCAAGCGGACGATCGATGTCAATCTGACCGGAGTCTTTGCGGTATCGCAGGCTGCGGCTCGTCGCTTTCTTGCGAGCGGCTCCCCAGGCCGCATCGTGCACATCGCTTCCGTCCTCTCTTTTCAGGGAGGGATCAACGTTTGTGCTTATGCAGCCAGCAAGGGGGGAGTCGCGCAGCTCACCCGGGCGCTGGCGAACGAGTGGGCGCCGCTGGGAATCCGTGTAAACGCGGTGGCACCCGGTTATGTGGCCAACGATCTCACTTTGGCCCTGCGCGAGGATCCGCAACGCTACGCGGATATCTCGGCCCGCATCCCGGCAGGTCGCTGGGCCACCGTCGAAGAAATTGCCCTTGCCGTAGCGTGGTTGGCGTCTCCCGCAGCCGCCTATGTGCATGGTCATGTGCTGGCGGTGGATGGCGGTTGGCTGGCCCGATGAACAGCGCGGGCGACCTCGTTACTCCCGGTGTCCAGCCGATCATGGTGCGCCGCGGCCACCCGGTGCTCTTGTTCGTGGCTCGCAGAGTTGTGGCCGCCGCGGCAACCCTTGTAATCGTCTCGATTCTGGTCTTCATGGGAACAGAGGTTCTGCCGGGGGACGCTGCCGGAGCGGTACTGGGCCGCAGCGCAACTCCGGCACAGGTTGAGGAGATGCGCGAGCTCATGGGCCTCGATCGTCCTGCGCACCAGCGTTACTTGGACTGGCTGGGGGGTCTCCTGTCGGGAGACCTTGGCAACTCCGCAGCGGGGTTCGCTGCGGGGGGCGTGTCGCCGATATGGGACGAGATCTCGGGCAAGATCGGGAACTCTTTCGCACTGGCGGGTATCACTGCCGCTCTGATGATCCCTCTTTCCCTTCTACTCGGTGTGATCGCCGCAGTGCGAGCCGGGCGTGCTCTCGATCATGCGATCTCCATCTCCTCTCTTGCCATCATCATGTCCCCAAACAGCCTGCCCGGAACGACGACCGTGCCCGGCTCGTCCACCGCGGCCTGCAGCTGGGTCTCCATGGTCAGCTCGAGGTCGGTTGCTCCGATTGCCACGGTTCCGTCCTCGGTGGCTTCCATCCGCAG
>DASRPA010000137.1:0-9267 GCA_035646635.1 Actinomycetota bacterium
TCTAGCTGCGCGACGCGTTGCGCAAACAGGGCGGCCGCGTGTGCACCCAGCTGCGACAGCAAGAACGCGGCGGCCGCCGGAGGCACAGCGGGCCCCGACGCTCGCTTGTCTTGGTGCTGCTCTCCCACCTCTACATCGTACTCGGAAGCAATCGTTTATGGTATGAATGGTTCTCGACACGAACGTAAGGAGGCGCGATGCCGGCTTTGTCCGCGAAAGAGTCACCTGTACAGATGAAAAGCCTTGCCGTGACCGAGGTGCGGGTGGGAGACGTCCTGAACCGCCGTGAAGCGGTGACCATCCACGGCAAGCCGGTGGAAATACCCGATAAGGAGCGGCTGGACACCTACAGTTCCGCCGGTATGCGGGCTGCCCGGTCTGCAATCTGCACCTGCAGTCCATCGCCCGGCGGCACGACGATGTCTCGCGGCCGGCATCCGTGAGGTTGTCGTGTTCCACTCGAGTGCCGAGACGATGCTGGAATTTCAGGGCCAGCTGCCGTTCGAGGCGATCGCGGATCCCGGAAGGAAGCTCTACGGCGAGTTCGGAGTGGAGAAGAAAATGTCCCCCCATGGCAGCACTAAACCCGCGCTCGTGGCTGGCGGCCGGCCGCGCCTTGACGCGGGCGCCCAGCCTGCGCGGAGCCACCGGTAAGGGTGAGGAGCACCTAGGCCTGCCGGCGGACTTCCTCATCGGCCCCGATGGCCGGGTCCTGGCGGCCAAGTACAGCAGGTACGTAGACGACCAGTGGTCGGTGGACGAACTGCTCGACCTCGCCAGGCCCCGATAGCCGGCAGTTGGCTGCCGCTCCGGGGCCCGTCCGGTACGCCCCCACACCAAGGCACCCAGAAACCGCCAGCCCGAGCGGGTACAGGATCGATCGCAGCAGCATCACCGGAAGGAGAGCCGCCGGCGTCTCCGGGCCGAGGGGCTGGATCGACTTCGGTGTCGCCTGCACCGACGAGGAGCTGGCGAACGGGGGCGGGAGCACAACATGCACCTCTCCTGGGATCACTCGGACCCGCCGGCCCCTTCCGCGCGTCCGAGGAGAGCCCTCCTAAGGACTGCCCGGCACGAGTGAATTCGCTCTGGAGGACGACGTCGTGTACCACACCTACTCAGATTACGCCCGCGCCGCGGGCGTTTCTCTGGGGCATGTACCAGTGGCCAGGGCGACTAGGCTGATCGCGACCGTGACGACCCCCTCGCATGCGAGTGTCTCTCCATACTTCGAGACATCCAGGACGGACACAGCATCGACGGTCGACTCGAGTGACGGCGACGCAGGGATCAAGCAGACATGACGGATGTCAAGCGAGACATCGCCTCGAGCTACGAGGCCGCCGCACCCGGCTTCTCCCGGCACGCCGATGAACACGTTTATCGCTATCTCGCCGAACCTCTGGCCGAATCTCTGCGGTCCGTCCCGGGAGTCGTTCTCGACATCGCGTCGGGATCGGGAGCACTAGCCCGCCGGCTCCCAGACGTAGTCGCACTCGACATCTCATGGAGCATCCTCCCATCGAACGACGCACGGGACGGGGTTCAAGCCGACGCAGAGAACCTGCCCTTCGCCGATGACTCCTTCGCCGCGAGCGCGTCCGCCTTCGGCATCAACCACTTCCCCCAGCCGGAGCAGGCAGTAAAGGAAATGGCGCGTGTTTCTCCCTTCGTTGCGCTCATGACTTGGAAGCGCCCGGAGACCCCTTATCCGCCGGGCGACGCGGTCTTCGGCGTCATCGAGCACCACTGCGGCCGGGCACGTTCTCGAACCGGTGAGGCGGTCGAGAGAATGACTACCGAGGTGGGCTCAGAACCCGCGCTGGCGGCCCTTCTGTCTTCGGCGGGTCTGGACCCCACGGTTACCACGATCACCGCGTCGGTCCCCTGGCCGGGCGCGGAGGAGTTCGTCGACTACCGGCTCTCGATGTTGGGCTCCCTTGCCGCCGAGGCCGACCTCCCGCGCCTTCGAAACGACGCGGTGGCCGCGGTGCAAGCCCTGCCCCCAGAGGCGCTTTCCTGGGAGCCGCGTCTGGTGTTGGGCTTGGGCCGGCGCCCGCCGGGCCTATAACTCGGCACCCTCCGACGGTGGCAGATGTCCACGGTCCGCGTTTACCCACAGTTTTCTGTGGGCAGATGACCGCTGTCCGCTTTTGCCACCCGCAGCGCGACGGCCGTAGCGGAGAACATCAGCGGCCGTGGCGCTCCCAGTGCGCCGCGAACAACTCTTCCTCGTCTACATTGCGGGGAGCTATGGGCCGCGACACCCAGGTGAGATTGATGAAGTGGCGCGCGTTGATGTTCTCGGTCGTGATGTTGCCGCCCCAGCTCCCGCCTGCCAGGCTCAGCGTGAACGGAAGCCCATCGCGCGGGCTGCCCGCGCCCTCGTTCAAGTTCTGGTTCACAAGCACGCGCGCAGTCTTGGTGCCGAACGCAACGGCTTCGACGTTGTCCGGCCCTCACGATTGCAAGCAGGGCATCCTCAGCTGGATCCAGACCAACACTTGCAATCGCCTCCTACTAAGGCCCTGGCTTCTCGAGCTACTGGGCGTTCTTCCACAACGGGTAGTCTATGCCGGCTAGGCGGTTGATCACTATGCCTTGGATCACCAGTGCGACGACCGCCAGCATCAAGAACGCCTGCTGGGATGGCCTCGGCATGATGCCCAGGCTGACGATCAGCGTGGTGGCCCCGGCCGGGGGATGGGGAGCCAGAAGCCACGCCATGAACCCAGATGTGAGTCCTAAGGACAGCGCTGCCGCCCCTACGCGCGCCCAAGTCACTCCTTCAGCGAACGCCGGCCCATGCTCTGTGAGGCCGAAGGTGACAAGCGAGAGGTAACCGGCCAACACTCCGATCAGGTGTCCGATGATCGAGTTCCTGGGTGAGGCGACGGGCGCGCGCGGCGTGTAAAACAGCAAAAAGGCGGTCGGGCCGAGAGAGGGAAAGATCAGCGGCTGACTTGTGATCACGGCGGCCGCGGACATGACCGCGATCGAGATGAGCCCGTTTACGAAGGCGAACAAACCGAGCATGAACCGCGTGCCAAAGCGTTTCGTGAGAGCCGGCAACCGGAATCGCTGCAGCAGTCCATGCAGAACATCAGACATCTCACCCCCGAGGGGATGCTGCGAATCGCTCGGCACCCTAAGACCTCGGAGAAGCCAGCCAGATGAGTAATGACGAAATGAAAGCCGCTCCCTGGAAGCCGAGCAACCACCACACCGCTCCAGTCGCTCCGCCAAGCCACGCATCGAGGGCTGCGGTTAAGGCCCACAGCTGACAGATGATGATCACGGCCACCACAGCGACGCACGCGTCTAATGAAGCTGCGACATCGGGATGATCTCGTCCGCGCTCCTGCAAATCCATGCGCTCCGATTCCCCTTTCATTCCTCCAAGCCGATCGCATAGATGCCGTCCGGGCGCTCCTGCAACCTGATCTTCGGCAGTGGGCGGGGCGGGGGGCCGGCGAGCACTTCTCCGTTGCGCACATCGAACAACCCATCGTGACAGGGGCATTCCAGCTTCTTGCTTTCTTTGATCCACAGCACCGCGCAGGCGAGGTGTGTGCAGATCGATGAATAAGCCAACAAAGATCCGTCGTCTAGGCGCACGCCGATCGCCGGATTGTCCTCGCCCGGATAAAAGAACGTGAATGACTCCCCTGTCTCCGCCGACTTTGCGACCTTCTTGGCACCGGCGGTTCCGGTTCCGTGACGGCGAAAGACACCCGACGCCACTCCGGCGGTGCCTGCCAGCAAGCCCCCCGACACTGTTACCAGTAGTCGGAGGTAGTCACGCCGGGTGACAAGACGGCCGTCCCAGATGCGGTCCAGCAACCGCCGCTGAGCGCGGGTTTCTTGGCTCATGCGTAGCCGCCTGGAACCGGTTCAGGGTCGCGGCCCGCCGGCACGACAACGGCGCAGCCGGTCTGGATGATCTCCTCTCCGAAGCCGAAGATGTCCGTGGGCCGCGCGTGGGGGCGGTCCGCAAGCAACTCTCCGTAGGAACCGTAGAAGATGGCTCCTGTGGGACAAACGGTCGCGCACATGGTCGATAGCCCCCGAGACGTGCGGTCGTAGCACATGTCGCACTTATACTGAAGCATCTCGGCGAGATCGAGCTTGGGAACACCGAAGGGACAGGCGTGCACGCAGTTCCCGCATCCAATGCAGCGCTCCTTAGCCGCGGTGTGCACGATCCCATCTGTGCCCACAGGGATAGCATCGGCCGGACAGACCTGAGCGCACGGCGCGATCGGATCCTCGCAGTGCATGCATACGGTCGGCATCGCGGCACCAGAATGTCCCTCATCGATGTAGTCGAGATGGATCATCGTCCTGCCCCTGTGCGAGTCGCACTCACGGCAGGCCGCCACGCACGCCTGGCAGCCGATGCATCGACCCGGATCGATGAACAAAGTTTTGTCCATCATCCCTCCGACGTCCCCCTTCCCTGCGGCACGGTGGGCGGGCGGTCATCGTCGATCGGGCCGAGCTCATCCGTATAGGGCTCCTTACCCGGCTCGACTAGAGGTGGAGGGATCTTGGTCATCGCCGCGCCCTTCTCGAGGCGACAAGCGCAAACTTTGAACTCGGGGATCTTGGAGGTCGGGTCGAGGTCGTCTACCGTCAGGATGTTCACCGAAGCGGGAGGGGCCCAGTGGTAGGGCACAAAAGCTGTGTCCTTTCGGATCGTGTCGACCACGAGGGCCGGGAAGGTGACCTCGCCCCTGCGGGTCACGACCTTGACCGGGTCACCGTTGGCGAAGCCGAGCGAAGGATGGACCTCGACCCAGGGCCGCGGGGTTTGCTGGACGAGTGCTCCGATACGTCGCGTCTGGTTGCCCGACAGATAATGAGCCACCGTGCGTCCGCTCGTGAGTCGAATCGGGAACTCCCCGTCGACGTCCTCGGCCGGAGGGCGCCACTCGACGGCGGTGAAACGAGCCTTGCCATCTGGGTAGTAGAAACGGTCCTCGAACATCCGAGGAGTGCCGGGATGATCCACCTCCGGACAGGGCCAGAAGATCCCACCCGTCTCCTCGATGCGCTCGTAGGTGACCCCGTGGTAGTCGGCAAGGCCGCCCTTGGAGGCCACCCTCAATTCCTCGAAGATCGCTCTCGGCGAGGCGAAATCGAACTTGTCAGCGTGTCGACCCAATCGGCGAGCTATCTCGCAGATGATCCACCAGTCAGTGCGGACGCCCTCAGGTGGCTCGGTTGCCTTATTGTGCTTCACGATCCGGCCCTCAGCGTTCGCGGTCACGCCCTCGTCCTCCGCCCAGGAGGTCACAGGAAGCACTACGTCGGCTCGGGCCGCGGTCTCAGACAGAAAGAAATCGAGCTGACAATGGAACTCGAGCGCGTCGTAGCACCGCTCGATCCGGCTTCCCTTTGGCATCGACACGAGTGGGTTGTTGCAAAGTCCAAACAATCCCCTGATCTGCCCGGTCTCCGCAGCGTGGATAATCTCGACCGCGGTAAGTCCTTTGTCCGGAAGCTCGCTCTCATCGATACCCCACACCTTCGAGATGTAGGTGCGCGCCTCGGGATCTTCAATTGAACGCTGGCCTGGTAGCTGGTCACACTTCTGTCCGTGCTCCCGGCCCCCTTGCCCATTGCCCTGCCCGGTGATGGTGCCGTAGCCTTTTCCAGGAGCGCCGATCTGCCCGGTCGCAAGGACCATGTTGATGACCGTCAGCACGTTCCCTACTCCCTGGATGTGGTGTTCGATCCCACGCGCGTGGAAGGCCATCGCCTTGTCAGCCTCTCCCCACATGCGCCCCACCTTCTCTATGAGGGCAGGATCCACTCCACAGATCTCACCTGACTTCTCGGGTGTGCACGCGCGGATAGAATCGCATACCTCTTCCCAACCCACGGTTCGAGCTGCGATGAAGGCGTCATCCGTCAGTCCATCGCGCTCAATCACATGGAGCACGGCGTTGAAGAATGCGGCATCGGTACCCGGTCGGAGGCCAACATGGATATCGGCCGTACGTGCGAGGGCCGTCTCGCGCGGATCGATCGTGATGATCTTCGCTCCTCTGTCCCGAGCGCCCCAGAAGTACTGGGTCATCACCGGGAAACACTCGGCGACATTCGCTCCGGCTACCAAGATCACGTCGGTCAGAAGCATGTCGGCCCATGGATTGGCGGCCCGGTCGATGCCGAACGCCTTCTTGTTGCCGGCACCGGCCGACACCATGCACAGCCTCCCGTTATAGTCGATGTTCTTCGTTCCCAGAGCAACGCGCGCGAACTTGCCGACCAGATAGGTCTTCTCGGTCGTCATGCTCGACCCGGAATAGACGGCGAACGCGTCACGTCCGTAGGACTTCTGAATCCTTTTGATCTCCCGAACGGTCCGGTCGAGAGCGACATCCCAGGATACGGCTCTGAGCGGCGCGCCCTTCTGCATTCGCATCAGAGGATGCGTGAGCCTGTCCGGGTGATTCACCTGCTGGTAGGCAGTGACGCCTTTCGGGCACAACTTCGATTTATTGATGTCGTGGTTACGTGGCTCGACGCCGAACACGCGCCCGTCGGGGGTCACACGCAGGTACATCCCGCATTGCACTCCGCAGAAGCAGCAATGAGTAGCGACGAGTTTTTCGTCCTTGTGGTGTGTCGACCATCCTGCGGCCGGTGCGGCGCCGGCTTGCCTGAAGTCTCCTATACCCGGGGCGGAGCTGGGTTGTTTCTTGCCGCGCAAGCGCTTCATCGAAAACCTTCCTTCACATGGGTTCGGTATGCGATCCCCCGTTCGACGCGCTTACAGCGCGGACAGTGCTCGATCCAGCCCTCGTAATCGAGACCCAGCTCTCCCATCGTCTTCTGGAGATCATCGACGTAGGTTTCGGACTCGAACGGCTCACCGCAGCGCTTGCAGCGAAAAGGGCCTCTCTTTTCGAGACTCGCTTGCTTGTACGCCTGGACCCCGATGCTTGCGGGCCGTTGGATCACATGGAAGAACTTGCCAAAGGGGATGAACACGAGCGTCAGTACCACGGCGCCCATGTGGATGATCGCCAGGAAGTCGTAGTAGCGGCCCTCCAGGAGCGCGCTCGAGAACGTCAGCAGGAGGCCCGTCACGGAGATGGCGAGCAACGCGACGAGAGGCATGAAATCGTGGGCAAGGTGCTGATCCGTCATCGCCTCACGATCTCGGAAGCGCCTCCATAAGAAGTAGGCGCATCCCGCGATCACGAGCACGGCCGTGACATCCAGGCCGTGGAAGGTAAGCCATCCAAGCCACGTCAGCGCATCGAAGGTAACCGTCTTGAGACCGAAGACATACATGTCATATCCGCTCTCAGTACCCGGTGTGGACCTGAAGTGGATCCAGCCGAAGGTAAGCGGGAAGGTGATCAAGGTGGCTCCTACGACTCCCCAGAAGAGCGCCTGGTGGGCTGCCCAGCGCCCGACGCCCCGCTCTCTGATGAAGCTCTGCAGCGCGAGATTGGACACCAAGGCTTTCGGAACGAGCATGGGAAAATCCCGGAAGTTGCGCCACGACAAGAAGGCCTTCCATCCCTGCGCGAGGAAGCGACGAGCCGGAGGGCTCTGTACCCACACGATGTAGCGATAAGTCACCCCGAAGGTCAAGAAGATCGTGGCGGTCGCGTAACCGATGAGGGCAGCGTCGAAATTCTGGAGTCCTCCACTGCCCAAATAAATCAGTCCGGCCAGCGCCGCCGCGGTTGCGGCTGCGGCGGCGCTGGCAATCGGATCAACCTCGGTGAAAAAACCCTTTGAGTCTCTCAGTCCGTGGTCGCGCCACCTCACTCTAGGCCGCCGCATGGCCCAAGTGTAGCGGCGCCCAAGGGAGGATTCCATCCTTGAATCCGAACATCGATTTTCGATCTGCCTGACTGTCCGGATGCAGGGAGAAAGGAATGGGCAAAGGGAAGTTGTTGGGGAAGGCCTGCTCGCCAGGCGCAGGGAAAGCTGAAACTCGGCACGAGTCATGCCGCTTCAAGGAGATGCTCGAGCTTCGGCAGCGAAAGGGGGTTGGGTCAAATCAAAGCGTCCCGGTGGGGCTCCACCTAGCCGAGGTTTCCGATCATGCGTGCGGCATGAGTGCCGGGTATTCTCGAACGCTAGACATCGCGCCTCCCAGACGCTGCAAGATCCGTTAGTTCATCCTCCGAAAGAAGCCTCTCGACGAGGGGGAACACATCGCGTTCCTCAACCCGGACATGCGCAGTCAGTAGCTTCGAGAGCTCGGCCAACTGAGTCGGCTCCGCTTTGCCAACCGCAAGATCACGTTTCAGCAGTCGGACCCGCGCGTGTACGCGAAGATGCTCTGCTAAAGCGCGCATCACCAGGTCATGCGCATCCTCTTCGTCCACCAGCGGCGCGAAGAACAGCTCTTCTTCCTCCCTGAAATGGCGCAGCAAGGAACCCAGGTAGAAGTTGATGAAGTCATCGGTGGCACGGCGACGGTCAGACTCATCATTCGTGAGCGCGGATTCCTTGAGCCTGCGCGCCTGCGCGAGCGCATGATGGTGATCGTGCGTGAGCGGTACAAGGGAATCATGTCGCGTGGCCATCTCTATCTCCTTCTCTTGTGTGGGTTGGCCATCATGTCATGCCACGAGCATCTCAGAAAGGCGTGCCGACAAGCGGCCTTACGCTCGAAGTCTACGGCTAGGGGAGCTTGGCCCTGCGGGCGCCTGGTCGGAACGGGTGCTATATCCTAGAGGGGTATGGTAGGAAATAGCTACTCGATCCAGCACGGTTCAGGGTCCGCTTCCTGGGTCACGCTCGCTCTGGCGGGAAATCTACCCGTAGTAATCTGCCCACCACTATTCGAGCTTCCAGGAGGTCGGGGCGCATGACCGCAGATGCCATCGCCGTAGTGACCGGGGGTGCTTCGGGCATCGGGCGTGCCATAGCAGCCCGGCTCGACGCGGACGAGTTTCGATGGGCGGTTCTGGATGGAGATGTTGCGGGAGCCGCACAGAGCGAAGGCGCGGCCCGGCTGGGACAAGGACTTCGTCGCAGGAGTGATCGACGTCAAGAGCTTGATCACGGAGACGTCGGCGGACGTGGCCGATCGCATCCGCATGTGTCTCGAGTTCGTGCCTGCGGAGCGCCTCGGGCTGTCGACCAACTGCGGGATGATCAACCTGCCCCGAATGGTGTGCCAGCAGAAGCTGCGCGCGCTGGCCGATGGAGCCGACATCGTGCGCAAGGAGCTCCAGAACTAGTCACAGAGAAACGGAATCGAGCAATGGCGCCCCGGGATCCGCCGTC
>DASRPA010000138.1:0-2343 GCA_035646635.1 Actinomycetota bacterium
GAGCACCGCGTCGAAACTCTCAGCGTCGAATTCGAGTTCCTCGGCGTCGCAGGCGATGAATTCGACGTTGCCGAGCTTCGCGTCGGCCGCGCGTTGCCGCGCTAGGGCAAGCATTTCCGGCGAGATGTCGGTACAGACGACTCTGCCCAGGGGTCCGACGACACGCGCCGCGGTGAGGCTGGGCTCGCCGTAGCCACCGCCCACGTCCAGTACCGAAGCGCCGGGTCGCAGGGCGGCCAGATCGACGAGCTTGGCATTTTGGCGCTGCCCGCCCTCCTCGGATTCGACCACGTGTAGCCACTTCTTCCAGCCGGTCGCCGCGGAACTCCACTCCGCCCTGCTGTTCCGCTTGAACTCGACCGGATCGAAGGCGTCGGATGCTGTCATTGCTCGTTCCTCGAACGAGCTGTCCATTCGGCGACTGCAGCAGTTCGGTCCACATGGCCTCCCATCGACTGGGGCGCGGCGAATTACCCTCTCAGCTTAGAGGCTCACACGAGTGGGTTTGCTTAGCGAGCCACAGCAGTCCGCGGGAAGGCCGTATCCGCCTCCACTTGGGGCAGGAGTCCTGGGGTTACGTCGTCGCCAAGCTGCTGCGTGGGCTTCCGATCGAGGTCCCCGCCGAGCTCGTCGAGCGGGGGACTTCGTCCAGGCGAGTGAGCGCGATCGGCTACGCCGGCCCGGCCCCAGCTCTCAGCCCCAGTTTTCATCGATCCTGAGTGCGCAATTGGTACTCAGGCGTACGATCGAGTGCCTCGTCGGGGACGGGGCGGGCATGCGGAGAACCCGGTGGGTTATCTGCGCGGCCGGAGGCGTCGCCTCAGCTCACGACGTATGGCCTCGAAGTGCGGTAGGTCTCCTCCAAGGTGCTCGCCCATCTCGTCCGCCCACCGTTCTTCGTACTGCGGGACTCGGACATCGAAACGCTCAAAGAAGTTGGCAGGATCGATTTTCTTGTGGCGAGCCTTCTGCTCGAACATCTCCCAGGCGTCATCCTGATCCGTGCCCTTGACTTCGAGTAAATAGTGGAGATCAAAGAGGTCTCGGCACTGCAGGCGCTGCATCACGCAACGAAGCTTTTCTGCGGTGATCTCAGCCAAAGAATACGCACGTAGGTTCTCGGTTGCGGGAACATCCTCATAGCGTGGGATCAAGGGCTTGGGCACCGAGGTGAATACGAACTCGGCTTCGTCCATGTCCAACTTGATCCAGCGAGGTTTACCCAGGGGACCTTCATAGGTGATCTTGGTAGCGAAATCAGTGACCAGACCCAACGCAGTGAAACCGATCTCTTCCTTGACCATCTCTAGCCCCGAACCGATTGTCCGAAGGGCGCCTTCCCTTGTTAGGCCCGCCGTGAGGCTGAAATCGAGGTCGGCCGAATAGCGGTAGTCATGGAAGTAGCACATCCGCAGGGCCGCTCCACCCTTGAGAACCAGACTCTCTGCCTCATGCAGCCGAGACACGGCCACCAGACAATGCGCCAGCACATAGTCGCGCTCGACAGTTGGTGCGGGAACACCGTCTTGGTGCGCCCTGCCAATGATCTGCTGTCGCGTGATCATCGACTAACACTGCCGGCCAACTCGTCAACCGAAAGATGCCAACGGACGAACCAGTGACGATCCCGCGAGACAACGGGCTGGTTGCGCGACTTTCCCGTGGCGGTGTCGAGATCTATGTCGCTCTTGGGAGGCACTAGCGGTTTGAGCGTGCCGGCGAGGCCTTCGAGCTCGAGCTGATCAGCGAGGGAACCGATTCGCCGAATGGCTGCGTTTTGTCCTAGGCGGCGGCCATAGGCAAGCAGCTGTTCAGGATCTGGCGATGCAATCCATAGCGCTTGAGCGAGGACGCTGATCCCGCCAATCAATTCTGGCCGGGATGCGGCATCAAGCAACGCGCGCTCGACGTCCGATACCCAGGCTTCGCCGGCTCGATTGGCGCCAATCTGAATGTTCTCGCTCCTCTCGAGAATGACCCGCAGTGGCCTGCCCGACACGCTCGAGACTTTGATCCGAACTGGGCTCGCCACCTGGACGGTTCGAGCAGGGTGGACAAGCAAACCCTGGTAGTCGAGCGCGCTTCGATAGGCAAGTCGATGCGGCTTGCCTTCGAACAAGGCTCCGACTGCCAAGGCAACGTCCTCGGCCACAGCAGAGGTGCCAAGCAGACCGATCGGGCGAACCACGTAGCGGCCTCTGGCTACTCGGTCGAGAAGTCCGGCTTCGACGAGCCGCGAGAGCATGTTCACCGCCGCCTGCGCCGATTGTCCCGTGCGTTCCTGAACCAGTGAGGGGGTGACCACGTTCTTACCCTCGGCGACCAGCCCATCCAATAGCTGTA
>DASRPA010000139.1:0-36916 GCA_035646635.1 Actinomycetota bacterium
GGGGTGGGCCTCGGCTCCCTCAAGAGCGAGCTCGTGGCCGGATTCGCCTTCGTGCGTTCCCGGGTGTGGCTGTGGGGCACCTTCGGCGCGGCGGCACTCGCCTATCTCCTGTTCATGGGACCGGCCGAAGCGCTCGTGCCGTTCGTGGTCAAGAACGAATTGGGGGGCGATGCCTCCGACCTGGGGCTGGTCTTCGCGCTCGGGGGCGCCGGCTCGATCTGCGCGGCCCTCGCCTTCGGCCGGTGGGGCGTCCCCAAGCGGCCCATAACCTTCATGTACCTCGCCTGGACCCTGGCTACCCTCGCGGTTGCCGGCTACGGGGTAGCCGGCACGATGTGGCAGCTGGTGGCCGCCAGCGTCTGCTTCCACGCCCTGGAGACGGCGGGCACTATCGCCTGGATGACCCTCAAGCAAAAGCACATTCCCGGGGCGCTTCTGGGGCGGGTGTCCAGTCTCGACTGGCTCATCTCGACCGCCCTGCTGCCGTTGTCCTTTGCCCTCTGCGGGCCGGTGGCCGTCGCGATCGGCGCCGGCACCACTCTGGTGGCGGCGGGGCTGACGGGGGCCGTCATCACGTTTGCGGCGTTGTTCCTCCCCGGCATGCGGCTGCCCGAGCAGGCCCCCGGCGCCCCGAGCGCCCGCGAGCCGGCCATGAGCGCCTGAGATGAGGTGAGCAGGCCGGCCCGGCTCAATCTCCTCCCCATTCGCAGCCCCAATCGGTGTCAATGGGGAACTGTTCGCGATTAACCACCGAATCAGGTAGTGGATTGGGAACGGTTCCCTTTAAACCCCCCCCTGGCCCCGGGCTCAAGGGGACGGGGCGGCCTTCGGCGCCAGGTTCCGAGGCCCGGCTCGGCTCCCAGCATTTATCCTCTGCCCCATGGACGTGTGGCCCGGAGTTCCCTATCCCCTCGGCGCGACCTGGGACGGGAACGGCACCAACTTCGCCATATTTTCCCAGCAGACCACTGGGGTCGAGCTGTGCCTGTTCGACGGCAACAACGAGTGGCGCGTCCCCGTGACCGAGATCACGGCGTACGTGTGGCATTGCTATCTGCCCGGGATCGGGCCGGGACAGCGTTACGGGTATCGCGTGAACGGCGCCTACCGGCCCCAGGAAGGTCAGCGCTTCAACCCACGCAAGCTGTTGATCGATCCCTATGCGAAGGCGATCGAGGGCGGAGTAGAGCCGGGCGACAAGGTGCTCGCCTACGTCGTGGGCTCCTCGGAGGACCTCGAGCTTTCCTCTGAGGACTCCGCTGCAAGCGTCCCCAAGTCCGTCGTTATCGATCCCACCTTCGCCTGGGGTGACGACGTCGCCCCGCGCATACCGTGGCACGAAGTCGTCATCTACGAGGCCCACGTCAAGGGCTTCACGATGACTCACCCGGGCATCCCCGAAGAGTTGCGCGGCACTTATGCGGGGCTTGCGCACCCTGCCGCCATAGAGCACCTCCTTCTGCTCGGTATCACCACCATCGAGCTGATGCCCGTCCACCACTTCATCCATCACCGCCATCTTTTGGAGAAGGATCTTCGCAACTACTGGGGCTACGACCCCATCGGCTATTTCGCGCCCCACAGCGACTACAGCTCGGCGGGGGCCGCGGGCGGCCAAGTTATCGAGTTCAAGCAGATGGTCAAAGAGCTTCACGAGGCCGGCATCGAAGTGGTCATCGACGTCGTCTACAACCACACGGGCGAGGGTAGCCATATGGGGCCGACGGTATCTTTCAGGGGCGCCGACAACGCCGCCTACTACCGGCTGATGGAGGACAATCCCCGGCTCTACCGCGATTTCACCGGCACCGGGAACTCGCTGAACGCCCGCAACCCCCAGGTCTTGAAGCTGATCATGGACAGCCTTCGCTACTGGGCCATCGACATGCACGTCGACGGCTTTCGTTTCGATCTTGCCGCTACGCTTGCGCGCGAGCTGTTCGACGTGGACAAGCTGTCCGCGTTCTTCGACATCATTCATCAAGACCCCGTGCTCTCCGATTTGAAGCTCATCGCCGAGCCGTGGGACGTGGGCGAGGGCGGTTACCAGGTTGGTAACTTCCCGCCGCTGTGGTCCGAGTGGAACGGTGAGTACCGGGACACGATGCGCGACTTCTGGCGGGGTCAAGATCACAGCCTCGCCGAGTTCGCCTACCGGCTCACCGGAAGCTCCGACCTCTACCAGGAGGACGGACGCAGCCCCTATGCGAGCATCAACTTCGTCACCGCCCACGATGGCTTCACTCTCCACGATCTCGTCTCCTACAACGAAAAACACAACGAAGCCAACCACGAGCAGAACCGCGACGGAGAGAACTACAATCGGTCGTGGAACTTGGGGGCCGAAGGCGACACCGACGATCCCGCCATCACCACGCTCCGGGAACGGCAGAAGAGGAACTTCCTGGTCACGCTCGCTCTCTCTCAGGGCGTGCCGATGTTCCTGGGCGGCGACGAGATGGGGAGGACACAGCGGGGAAACAACAATGCCTATTGTCAGGACAACGACATCTCGTGGTTCGACTGGGCCCTCAGAGACGAGAACTCGGTACAGCTCGGCTTTACTCGCAGGCTCATGGCTTTCCGCCAGCTCCATCCTGTGTTCCGCAGGCGTAAATGGTTTCTCGGCCGTTCCATCTACGGATCGAGTGTCTCGGACATCGCCTGGTTCACGCCTGAAGGTGCAGAGATGACTCAGGGGCAGTGGAACGACGGCCTCGCCAGGTCCCTGATGGTGTTCCTCAACGGTGAAGCCATTCCCGACCCCGGTCCCAAAGGCGAGCGCATCGCAGACGACACCTTCCTGCTCCTGTTCAATGCTGCCTCTAGGCAAGTGCCGTTCAAGCTTCCTCCCGAGGAATGGGGAGTCGAATGGACGGTAGTAATCGACACCACCGACCCTCAGCTGGACGAGAGCCAGCGCTTCCTCAAGGCCTCCGAAGTGATCGACATCGAGAGCATCTCAACGATGGTGCTCAAGAGGGTGGACTAGCTGCGCGTCACCTATCGGATCCAGCTCGCGGCCCGGCCCGGCCGAACTTTGTGCCGATAACCACCCCACAGGTGGTTGGGGCCGCAAGGTTGGGGGCCGCGGCCCGGCCCGAACGTGCGATGCCGTGACCGTTCGACCACCCCCGATGCTGGTGGTCGCACGCCAACCACCGCGGCCCCCATCAGGCCCGGGCGTCCACCAGATCGGGCGACTCCATGCGCTCCTGCACGCGTCCATCGGAGCCGAATACGAGAAACCTGTCCATCGAGCGCATGAACCAGCGGTCGTGTGTGACGGTCACCACCGTGCCCTCATAGCCGGCGAGACCCTGTTCCAACGCATCGGCGGAGTCGACGTCGAGGTTGTCGGTCGGCTCGTCGAGCAGCAGCATGGTAGGGCTGGCCATCTCCAGCATCAGGATCTGAAAGCGCGCCTGCTGCCCTCCCGACAAAACGGAGAAGGGAGTTCGAGCCGCGCCGTGCAGCTCGTAGCGCTTGAGCGCCGGCATCGCCTGCTCGATCCGCAGCCCCGACTTGGACATCACCTCCAAAAGCTCCACATCGGCAAGCTCCGGATGATCGTGGGTCTGGGAGAACAGGCCGGGCGTGACGCGCGCACCCAGCGACCACTTGCCGCGGTGATCGATGTCTTCGCCCGCCAGCAGTCTGAGGAAGTGACTCTTGCCGGTGCCGTTTGATCCCACCACGCCAACGCGCTCCCCGAAATACAGCTCGACGTCGAAGGGACGGACGATTCCAGGAATCTCGAGGGCCGTGGCTCGCAGCGCGATCTTGCCGGTGCGGCCCCCTTGCAGCCGCATCTTGACGTCCTGCGGCCGGGCGCGTTCGGGCGGCGCGTTGTCTCGCTCGAATCGCTCGAGACGTTTCTCCGTCGACGCTGCCTTGGTTGCGAACTTGTCGTTGTAGATCGATCGCTGTTTGAATTCACGAATCATTGCGGTCAGGCGGTCGCGCTCGTCCTGAAAGCGGCGATGCTCCTCCTCGAGCCGGTCCAAACGGCGAGCGCGCGCCTCATGATACGTGGAATAGGAGCCGGGGTGAGACCACGCTCCCCTGCCCTCGATTGTCACGACACGCGACGCAACTGCGGCGAGCAGGGCGCGGTCGTGGCTCACGAACAGTATCGTCTTCGCGGACGCGTTCAGCACCTGCTCGAGCCAGCGGGTAGCGGGGATGTCGAGGAAATTGTCGGGCTCGTCGAGCAGCAACACCTGAGCATCGGAGCGAAGCAGGACCTCGAGAGCAAGCCGCTTCTGCTCGCCGCCCGACAACGACGACAGGAGACGGTCGGATACCTCCTCCAATTTCTTGCCCAACGCGGCCGATGAGCAGGTGTCTCACAGGACCTCCGCGTCGAAGCCTCCGGCCTCCCCCCAGGCCACCAAGACATCCGCATACTCGAGGTGGGCGCTCTCCTCTTGCGACCCCTGCGCACCCGCCTCCGCTACCTGCAACCTGGCGCCGGCTCGCCTCAAGCTCTCCGGCGACAGACGCAGCAAGAGGTCTCGGACCGTCGATGTCTCCCCCATCATCCCTATGAACTGCGGCATATAGGCGTTGCGGCCGTCGGCTCGGACGTGACCGGATGTAGCCCGCTCATCGCCCGCGATCAAGCGCAGCAAAGTCGTCTTGCCGGTGCCGTTGGCCCCTACGAGCGCCACTTTGCGGCCGTCGGGAACCTTGAAGGAGACTCCTTCGAGCAGCGCCACGCCGCCGGGGTGCTTATAGGAAAGGTTGGCTACCTCGATCATCGTTGGTTGAGGTAGCGTTCGAGAACCTCGCGGCCGTCGGGAGTGAACTCCCACTCCTCGAGCCTTGCCCGCAGCGAGTCCACTTCCATGAACTCACCCCATGCGATCTCCTCGGCCTGGGGCACAACCGGACCGTCCCAGGTGACCTCGTAGGCCTCGGTCCAACAGGGATCGTCTCCGCCTCGATAGAGGTGCTTGAAGACGAAGCAGAGATGCGCGTCTTCGATCCCGAGCTCCTCGGCCAATTCCCTGCGAGCAGCCGCCTCGTAGCTCTCCCCACGGCCCACCATGCCCCCAAGGCAGGCGTCATACATGCCGGGAAACACATCCTTGTCATCGGTGCGGCGGTGGACGTAAATGTCGCCCTGGGAGTTGCGGCACAGAATCGTCGCGCCGCGATGCAACAGCTTTTTCGCCCTGACCTCCGCGCGGGCCGCGTAGCCGACCACGCGGTCGTCTTCATCGACGACATCGACAACCTCTGCGCCTGGATCCATCAACTACGCGTCCTGCGCAGCAGCGGGATAACGAACCACAACAGCGAGAACAGCATCACACTTCCCAGGGTAGACCAAGGGGCGCTGCGTAGTACGCTGGTTGACCAGGGTGTCTCATGAGTGCTCGCTCGGACTGCGCCCTCGTTTGACCTCCCGGTTTGCGGCAGGCGTTCCTTGGACGGCGAAAGCGTCGAGTTCGCGCACGAGCCCTGTTCACAATGTAGGTGGGACCGGGCAGACAAGCTCCAGGCGATTGCCAAAGGGATCGAACGTGTAGAAGCGCTCAAAACCCTGAAGCTGTGTGTCGAGCACGATGTCGTAGCCGCTGGCCTCAAGTGCGTCGCGCACTACTTTGAGATCCTCCACCAGGAAGGCCGGATGAGCTTTTCGAGCCGGTGAGAACGGGTCTTCCACGCCCAGATGGAATTGAAGCCCCTCATCCACAGAAAACCAACATCCGCCTCGAACCTCGAGATGCGCAGGCTTGCTGATCCTCTTGAGTCCGAGAACACCCGAGTAGAAAGCCTCGGCGTCGTTTTCCCGACCTCGTGGCATTGCAAGTTGGACGTGGTGAATCTGTTTGATCATGGGCTGTCTACCCGCGCACGGGGGGCAATTGTCCACGGTCCGCGTTTACCCACAGTTTTCTGTGGGCTGATGTCCACGGTTCGATTTTGCCACCATGCCATGAACTCACCCCATGCGATCTCCTCGGCCTGGCTGCCACCGGTCCGTCCCGGGTGACCTCGTAGCCCTCGGTCCAGCACGGGTTGTCTCCGCCTCGATAGAGGTGCTTGAAGACGAAGCAGCGATGCGCGTCTTCGATCCCCAGCTCCTCTGCCTATTCCCTGCGAGCAGCCGCCTCGTAGCTCTCCCCACGGCCCACCATGCCCCCAAGGCAGGCGTCATACATGCCGGGAAACACGTCCTTGTCAGCCGTGCGGCGGTGGACGTAAACGGCGTCGTAGGAGTCGCGACACACAATCGTGGCGCCGCGATGCAACAGCTTTCTCGCTCTGACCTCCGCGCGAGCCGCGTAGCCGACCACGTTGTCGTCCTCGTCCACGACGTCCACGATCTCCGCTCCTGGGTCCATCAAACACGCGCTTTGCGCAGCAGCGGCAGAACGAACCACAGGAGCGAGAAGAGCGCCACGCTTCCCAAGGTAGACACAAGCGTGATGAGTCCGCCGAAGACGAAGTCCGAGATGACGTAGAGCACGCAACAAACCGCGCAGGCGAGGAAGAACAGCCCCGCCACGGCCAGCCGGTTGGAGATCCTCAAGATCCATTCTTTGTCACCCTCGCGGAACTGAATCCGATGAAAAGCGGACGGCGCGATGAGCAACGCAGTGGCCGCAGCGGCGCACAGAACCGCCACGTAGTAGAGCGTCTTCTGGGTTGGAGTCACGTCGACGAACCTCTGCGACAAGGCCACCGTGAGCAGGAAAGCGAACAGCACCTGAACTCCGGGCAGAGCGACCCGCAGCTCGTTGAGGAGCTCGATCAGCTCTCGGTCGTAGCGGTCTTTATTCTCTTCGCCGTTGATCTGGTCGGTCATCCTCAGCCTCTCTATGCCGGGGACTGTATCTCGCCACCCGCGCACGGTGGCAAATGACCGCGGTGTGCGTTTACCCACGGTTTTCTGTGGGCTGAGGCCCTCGGTGTACTTTTGCCCACATGCCCGGAAGGCCGGGCCGCCGACAGCCCGGTCCGCTAGGCCCAGGTGACGAGCCCCAGGTCCATGGCGTGGGGCAAGTCCTGATGGGAGGGAAGAACTCGCACCGCATAGCCGTAGAGCCCCGGCGCCTCGGTCGTGAACACTCCCCGGTAGAGGCACACGCCGTCGCTCTGCTCCTCGGGCGCCATGACCATTAGCTCGGGGTCGAGGAGCTCGCCTGCCACCCCCACCCGGCCGTGGGCAAGCTGGACGCACAGGTCCTCGGTCTGGAGTCGTCCCAGCCGCACCTTGGCGGTGACGCTGCGCTGCTCCCCCACCCCGGCGGCGGTCGCCTCCCCCTCGACCTCGAGCACCGAGACGTCGTCCCAACACTCCGCGATGTGGAGCTCCCACGCCGCCAGCGCGCGGGCGTGACTGAAGTTATCTGCACTCAGCGTCTCTCCCTGTCGTGCGGCGGGCTCGTAGAGATGCTCGGTGTAGTCACGCAGCATGCGGTCTGCGGTCACGGCGGGGCCCAGGGTGGCGATCGAGCGTTTCATCCTCTGTACCCAGCGCCGCGGCGTGGACCCGTCCCGCAGGTCGTAGAAGCGGGGGATGATCTCGCTCTCGAGCAGGTCGAACAGGGCGTCTGCATCGACTAGATCCTGGTGGCCGAGATCGTCGAACGGCTCGCGGCCCCCGATCGCCCACCCGTTCTCGCCGTCGTACAGCTCGTCCCACCAGCCATCGAGCACCGAGCAGTTCAGGGCCCCATTGAGAGCCGCTTTCATCCCGCTGGTACCGCACGCTTCGAGCGGCCGCCGAGGGTTGTTGAGCCACACATCGACTCCCTGGGTCAGCATGCGCCCGACTTCCATGTCGTAGTCCTCTATGAACGCGAACCGGCCCCTGACCTCGCTGTCGCGGGAGAAATGGACGAGCTGGCGGATTAGCTCCTTGCCGCCGTCGTCGCGCGGGTGAGCCTTGCCGGCGAGCACGATCTGGATGGGGCGCTCGCTTGACAGCAGCAGGGCCTTGAGCCTGTCGGGATCCGACAGCATCAAGGTGGCTCTCTTGTACTGCGCGAAGCGACGAGCAAACCCGATCGTCAGCACTCCGGGATCAAAGACCTCGTCGATCCAGGCGGATTCGGAGGAGGACGCGGGCCCCGGACTGCTCTGGACTCGCAGCCGGCGACGGACGAAGTAGACGAGTCGCTCGCGCGCCCGCTCCCGGGCCCGCCACAGCTCGAGGTCGGGGATCTCTGACACCTTTTCCCAGCGAGCCCCGACCGACTCCGCCCAGCCGGGAGTGAGCCGGCGGCCGAGCACCTCGGCCATCTCCGGCCCGAGCCATGACGAGGTGTGCACTCCATTCGTGACCGAGGTGATGGGGGCCTCGTCGTAGGGCACCTCCGGCCACAGGTGGCCGAACATCACTCGGGAAACCTCTCCGTGGAGTTTCGAGACCGCGTTGGCGCGTCCGGCCAGGCGAAAACCCATGATCGCCATGTTGAAGAGGCCGCTCGGCAGCTCCGCGGAAGGCGGGCGGCCCAAATCCATGAGCTCGTCGAAAGAGACGCCGCACTCCTTGGCAAACTGCGAGAAGTAGCGCTCCATCAAGTCACGCTCGTAGACATCGATGCCTGCGGGGACCGGAGTGTGGGTCGTGAAGACGGTCCCCGCCCGGACCGCCTCGATCGCCTCGTGCCACGACAGGTTGTAGTCCCAGACGAGCTCTCGGATGCGCTCGAGTCCCATGAAACCGGCGTGGCCCTCGTTCGAATGGTAGACGTCGGCCTTGTAACCGGCCAGCTTCAGTGCCCTGACTCCGCCGATCCCCAAGACGATCTCCTGGCGCAACCGGTGCTCGCTGCCACCTGCATAGAGACGATCGGTCACCTCGCGCTCGAAGCTGCCGTTGTCCTCGATGTCGCAGTCGAGCAACAGCAGCCCCACGCGCCCGACCTTGGCGAGCCAGATTTGGGCGGCGCAGGACACCCCGGCCATGTCGACCTCGATCTTGAGGGGGGCGCCGTCGGGCGCGGACATCAAGGTCAAGGGCATGTCATGGGGGTCGAAGGAAGGGTATCGCTCCAGCTGCCAGCCGTCCGAGCTGAGCTGTTGGCGGAAGTAACCCTGCCGGTAGAGCAAGCCGACCCCGACCATGGGGATGCCGAGATCGCTGGCGGCCTTGAGGTGGTCTCCGGCAAGGACGCCGAGGCCGCCCGAATAGGTCGGGAGAGCCTCGGTGATGGCGAACTCGGGAGAGAAGTAGGCGACTCTGAGTGGCGGTGAGGAGGTGTGTGCTTGATACCAGCGCGGCTCCCGCAGGTAACGCTCGAGATCCGCCGCCACGGCGGCCAAGAAGGCCATGAACGGCTCATCGTCGATGAGCTGCTCGAAGCGCTCTCTCGGCACCAGACCGAGCATGCGCACGGGGTCGTGGCCCGAACGTTCCCAGGTAGCCTCGTCGACCCAGCGGAAGAGATCCACCCCACGGTCGTTCCAACTCCATCTCAGGTTGGTAGCTATGGACTGGAGAGCGCGTAGCGGCTCGGGCAGGGAGGCCCTCACTGCGAAACTCCTAATTGCCTTCATCGCAACTCCTTTGTTCGGCGGCATGCCGGCAGCCCGCCCAATCTCACTCCGATCACGGCATCGACCTTTCTATACTGTCCTCAGACCATGCCATCCCGACCGGTCGTCGCCTGTGCGACGATGCCCTCCGTCCACCATCGGCACCAACGGGCACCGCATGAGAACAGATCGGACGAAACGAAGGGAGACGATGAAGTCCTACCTCAGCCGCGGGCATGTGACCATCGAGCGCGTTTCCCCCCAGATCGACGGAGGGCGCTACCGCCCCAAGGCGGTGGTCGGCGACTCGGTACCTGTTCAAGCGGACATCATTCGCGACGGCCCCGACCTTCTGATGTGCGTAATCCGCTACAAGGGACCCGGCGATGCGCGCTGGTCGGAGGCGCCGATGCGACACCTCGACAACGACCGCTACGGGGGCGAGTTCACGCCTACGAGAATGGGGCGCTACAGGTTCACCATCGAGGCGTGGACCGACCACTTCGGGACCTGGGCGCGCGCGCTCGCGCGCAGAGTCGAGGCGGGCCAGGACGTCGAGGTCGAGCTCGCGGAAGGGGCGCTTCTGCTCCAGGAACACCTGCGACTCGTTTCGGCGAGGGACAGGATTAAGCTGGGAAAAGTACTCGAGTTGGTACGAACCGGAAGCGGCAGCACCAAGGGTGGATTCAAGGACAAGCGCGTGGCCGCGCTTCTCGATCCCGGGCTCCGGGACATCATGCGGGCCCGTCATAGCCGGAGAGGCTCCAGCACCTATAAGCCTGCCCTCGAGCTGAGGGTCGAGCGCGAGCGGGCCCGATCGGGAGCCTGGTACGAGTTCTTTCCCCGCTCCACGGGCCGCACGGGGAAGCACGGGACCTTTGTGACATCGGCTCGCCTGCTGCCCAAGATCGCCGCCATGGGCTTCGATGTCGTCTACCTGCCTCCCATCCACCCGATCGGCGTGACCAATCGCAAAGGCAAGAACAACTCACTCGAAGCAACTCCCACAGACGTGGGGGTCCCGTGGGCAATAGGCGCCGCCGAGGGAGGACACGATGCGGTCCACCCCAAGCTCGGGACGATCAAGGACTTCGACGATTTCGTGGCGGCCGCGGACAAGCTCGGGATCGAGGTCGCGCTCGACTTTGTCATCTCCTGCTCGCCCGACCACCCCTGGGTCAAAGAGCACCCGGAGTGGTTTCACCACCGGCCCGATGGAACGATCAAGTACGCGGAGAACCCTCCCAAAAAGTACCAGGATGTCTATCCGGTGAACTTCGACACGGACAACGCCCGCGCGCTGTGGGAGAGCCTCAAGGAGATCGTCGACTTCTGGATCTCGCACGGGGTCAAGATCTTCCGGGTCGACAACCCGCATACCAAGCCCTTCCAGTTCTGGGAGTGGCTGATCGCCTCCGTACAGGAGGAGCATCCCGAGGTCATCTTTTTGGCCGAGGCGTTCACGCGTCCCAAAGTGATGCGCAATCTCGCCAAGCTCGGTTTCAGCCAGTCCTACACCTACTTCACCTGGCGTAACTCCAAGTGGGAGATCATCGAATACCTCACCGAGCTCACTCAATCGGAGATGGCCCTCTACTTTCGCCCCAATTTCTTCGTCAACACCCAGGACATCCTCCACGAGTACCTCCAGATCGGCGGCCCTCCGGCCTTCAAGATCCGGCTCGTGCTCGGCGCACTGCTCTCCCCCACCTATGGCGTCTATTCGGGCTTCGAGTTCTTCGAGAACGTGCCCCTACAGCCGGGGTCGGAGGAGTATCTCAACTCAGAGAAATACGAGCTACGGTCACGCGACTACGCTGCCGAGAACACTTTGATGCCCTACATCTCACAGATCAACGAGATCCGCCGCAAATACCCACCCTTGGGCCGATTCACGAACCTTCACTTCCACTCCGCCGACAAAGACAGCGTGCTCGCATTCTCCAAGTCAAGCCCCGGCGCCGATCCGATTCTCGTGGTCGTGAACCTCAATCCGTTTCGCTGGGAAGAGTGCACCGTCCATCTCGACCTGAGCGAGCTGAGGCTCGATTCGTCCCACCCCTTCGAGGTCCAGGATCTCATCACCGGCGCAAGCTATCTGTGGCACGGCGCCGACAACTACGTGAAGCTCGACCCGTGGCGCGAGCCCGCCCACATCTTCGTGGTCCGGAAGTAGGAAGGTTGACGGCGCCGCCCCGGGACCCAAACTGGTTCAAGACCGCGGTCTTCTACGAGCTCTATGCCCGGAGCTTCTTCGATGCCAACTCCGACGGCTATGGAGACTTCAACGGGCTGGTCGAAAAGCTCGACTATCTCGAGTGGCTCGGCGTGGACTGCATCTGGCTGCTGCCGTTCTACCAGTCCCCCCAAAAGGACGGCGGGTACGATATCTCCGACTTCTACTCGATTCTGCCCGAGTACGGAAACCTGAACGACTTCATGGAGTTTCTCGAAGCGGCGCACGAGCGCGGCATGCGTGTGATCGCCGACATGGTCATGAACCACACATCGGACCAGCACCCCTGGTACCAGGAGTCACGCGTTCCGGGATCGGCCAAGAGGGACTGGTACGTGTGGGCCCACGACGAAAGCAGGTACGCGGACGCCCGCGTCATCTTCGTCGACACCGAGCGCTCCAACTGGACCTGGGACGAGGAAGCCCAAGCCTATTACTGGCATCGCTTCTTCAGCCATCAGCCCGACCTCAACTACGACAACATCGAGGTGCAAGAGCAGATGATCGCCGTGCTCAAGTTCTGGCTGGACCTGGGACTCGACGGCTTCAGGCTGGATGCGGTTCCCTACCTCTTCGAGCGGGAGGGGACGAACTGCGAGAACCTCAAGGAGACCCACGAGTTCCTGAAGCGAGTGCGGAAAGAGATCGACTGGTCCTACGAGAACGTCGTCCTGTTGGCCGAGGCCAATCAATGGCCCAGCGACGTGGTCGAATATTTCGCGTCCGGCGACGAGTGCCACATGGCCTTCCACTTCCCGCTGATGCCGCGGATGTTCATGGCCGCCCGCCGCCAGGTCCGCTACCCGATCGTGGAGATCCTGGAGCAGACTCCCAAGATACCCATCAATTGCCAGTGGGGCATCTTCCTTCGGAACCACGACGAGCTCACTCTCGAGATGGTCACGGACGAAGAGCGCGACTACATGTACAACGAGTACGCCAAGGACCCCCGCATGAAGCTCAACGTCGGTATCAGACGGCGACTCGCTCCGCTGCTCGAGAACTCCACGAACCAGATGGAGCTGTTCCACGCCATGCTGCTGTCGCTTCCAGGCACTCCCATCGTCTACTACGGGGACGAGATCGGCATGGGCGACAACATCTATCTGGGAGACCGCGACGGCGTTCGGACACCGATGCAGTGGAACGTGGATCGAAACGCCGGCTTCTCACGAGCGGACTTCGCGCAGCTCTACCTGCCCGTGCTGCTGGATCCGGTCTACGGATATCAGGCGGTTAACGTCGAGGCCGAGATGCGGGACCAGAACTCCTTCTTGCACTGGTTTCGGCGGCTGCTGGCCGTTCGAAAACAGCACCCGGTATTCGGACTGGGAAGCTTCGAGGCGTGCCATCCCAACAACCCGGCCATCTTCGCCTTCCTGCGCCAGTACGAAGACGACATCGTCTTGTGCATCAACAACCTTTCCTCCCGGGCACAGGCAGCCGAGTTGGACATGTCCGTCTACGCGGGTATGCACCCAATCGAGCTGCTGGGCCGGGAGCGCTTTCCAAGGATAGGTGAGCTGCCCTACCTCCTCACGTTCGGCCCTCACGCCTTCTACTGGTTTCAACTGGTTAACGAGGATTAGGTGCACCTCCCCGTAAATACGCCCGCATTCGGTGCTGACTGTATTTCCGGTGCGGAGCACTAAGTGATTCAGGTCGATAGCTTGGCCGCAATGCTTCCGCTGAAGAGATGGTTCGGCGCCAAGGAGCGGGTGATTACAAGCGTCTCCGTGATCGACGACACGGACTTAGACGATGGCCCTCCCCCACTCACGGCTGCCCTGGTCCGGATCGACTTCGCCGATGGAGGCTCGGATGTCTACAACTTGCTCCTGATCGCAGCAACAGGCGCCGAGCTTCAGGACCCCTTCGAGAAGGACTCCGATCGGCTAAAAGCATTGGGCAGGCACATGGCGCACGGCTCCACGCTGAGGGGGCGGCAGGGCAGCTTTCGCTTCTCCGGGGCGGGACTCGATCCGTTGTCTGAACCCGGGCGGAGCTCGATACGCTCGGTGTCCTCCGAGCAATCCAACAGCTCGGTGATCTTCGACGAAGAGATAATCATGAAGGTACTGCGGCGAGTCGAGCCCGGGCCCAATCCCGAGCTCGAGCTCGCCCGGCTGTTGACCGGCGAAGGCTTCGACAACATCCCGGCACAGGTGGGCGAGCTGCGTTACGAGCCCGACGAGACAGACTCCGAAGAGGACTTCTACGATCTGGGGATCGCCCAGCACTTTCTCAGGGACGCCAGGGACGGATGGCAAGAAACCCTGACACACCTGGACCAACTCTTCGAGCAGGCTTCGATGCTCGATCCGCAAGACCTGCGAAACGATGTAGAAGAGGGAGCAGCAGAGATCCTCGAGGGGATCGACCAGCTCGGAGACGTGACCGCAGCACTGCATGTCATGCTTGCTCGCGACGGACTGGATATCAAGTTCTCGGCCGAGCCCATCGACTCGGCGGACCTCAAGCAATGGGCGGAACGTGCCCATGACTCCCTGGAGCGAGCCCGCAGCGGCGGGGACATGGAGGGCCTCGTTGCGGGGGTCACTCGCATCATCGAGCTCCTCCCATCGGTCCCTAACCCGGGCGGCAAGACGCGTATCCACGGTGACTACCACCTGGGACAGACCATGCTCACCGAGCGCGGCTGGATGATATTGGATTTCGAAGGCGAGCCGGCTCGGAGTCTTCAGGATCGCAGGAGCAAGGACTCCCCGCTGAGAGACGTCGCAGGCATGCTGCGCTCGTTCAGCTATGCGGCTACCGCTGCTCTCTTCAAGAGAGCCGAGCCCGGCTCCCCTGAGTGGGACGGCCTCAAGCCCGTCGCCGAGGCATGGGAGGATCTCGCACGCGAACACTTCCTGCGCGCTTACCTTCGCACTTCACACGAAGGCGAGTTTCTTCCAGACGAGGAGAGCACCGGGATAATGCTGAACGTTTTGGAGGTCGACAAGGCTCTCTACGAGCTGGCATACGAACGCGGTCACCGGCCGGCGTGGGCTCGGATCCCGCTCGAGGGCATCAGGCATGCGATTAAACGGGAGGAAGCGCGATGAGCCAGGCGCCCGCATGGGAAATCGACCTGCTGCGCCGGGGCGAGCTTGCCAACCCTCACGGCTTGCTCGGAAAACATCACACGCCCGAAGGCGTCGTCGTGCGGGCGTGGCGGCCGGGGGCAGAGGCGGTCAACTGCGTCTTCAACGGACACCTGGTGGGAAAGCTAGAGAGAACCGACCCCGCCGGTCTGTTCGAGGCGACGCTCGATTCCGATCCGGGCTTCTACCAGCTCGAGGTCTCCTACGGCGACGGCAACACCTTCATATTGGAGGATCCTTACAGTTTCCCGCCGACTCTGGGCGAGCTCGACCTCCACCTCATACAGGAGGGAAGGCATCGCCGTCTCCATCACAAGCTGGGCGCCCATGTGCAAGAGGTCGAGGGGGTTGTAGGAACCGGCTTCGCAGTGTGGGCGCCGGGGGCGCGCAGTGTTCGTGTTGTGGGGGACTTCAACAGCTGGGACGGACGGCTGCACTCGATGCGCTCGATGGGATCGTCGGGCGTGTGGGAGCTTTTTCTTCCCGGAGTAGTGGACGGTGCTCATTACAAGTTCGAGCTTCTTACCGAAGAGCGCTCGCTCATTCTCAAGGCCGATCCCTTTGCCTTTCGAACCGAGATCCCACCGGGCACTTCATCGATCGTCTTCGAGACCCACCACGACTTCTCGGACGGGGCCTGGATGTCACAACGCCGGTCCTTCGACGTCTATTCGTCGCCGCTATCGGTCTACGAGGTCCATCTAGGCTCCTGGCGCCGCACCCCCGATGGAGGAACGCTCACCTACAAGGACATGGCGCCGTTGCTGGCCGGCTACTGCTCCGAGATGGGCTTTACTCACGTGGAGCTGCTGCCTGTGGCCGAGCACCCCTTCGGTGGATCGTGGGGATATCAGGTGGGCAACTACTTCGCACCCACCGCTCGCTACGGCCCTCCCGACGAATTTCGCTTTCTGGTCGACACACTTCATCAAGAGGGCATCGGCGTCATCGTCGACTGGGTGCCGGCCCATTTTCCTCGGGACGAGTGGGCTTTGGCCCGCTTCGACGGATCGGCGCTGTACGAGCATCTTGACCCCCGCCAGGGCGAACACCCGGACTGGGGCACTCTGATCTTCAACTACGGGCGCAACGAGGTGCGCAACTTCTTGATCTCGAACGCATTGCAATGGATCGAGGACTATCACATCGACGGGCTGCGCGTCGATGCGGTTGCCTCCATGCTTTATCTCGACTACAGCCGCAAGCAAGGCGAGTGGCTGCCGAATCGATATGGGGGCCGCGAGAACCTCGAGGCGATCGAGTTCATCAAGGAGCTCAACACGGTGGTTCACGGCGAGCACCCCGGAGTTCTGATGATCGCCGAGGAATCGACCGCATGGCCGGGTGTCTCGCGTCCCGTGCACCTGGGCGGCCTCGGATTCGGGCTCAAGTGGAACATGGGCTGGATGCACGACTCGCTCAGTTACTTCACCAAGGAGCCGATCCACCGCCGCTACCACCACGGCGAGCTCACCTTCAGCTTGATCTATGCCTTCAGCGAGAACTTCGTACTTCCGCTATCCCACGACGAGGTCGTCCACGGCAAGGGGTCTTTGCTCCACAAGATGCCCGGTGATCGCTGGCAGCAACTTGCCAACTTGCGCTCCCTCTTCGCCTACATGTGGGCCCATCCCGGCAAGCAGCTCCTCTTCATGGGATCGGAGTTTGCGCAACCGACAGAGTGGAGCCACGACAAGAGCATCGACTGGCACCTCCTCGATCACCCCGAGCACGAGGGAGTACAGCGCCTGGTCAAGGACCTCAACCGCACCTACAAGGACATTCCCGCGTTGTGGGAGCGAGACTCATCGGACGAAGGCTTCGAGTGGATCGATGCCAACGACGCCGACAACAATGTTCTGTCGTTCTTTCGCGCCGGCAACTCGGCCGAAAGCCTCGTGTGCATATGCAATCTCTCCCCCACGGTCAGAGAAGGCTTTCGGATAGGGCTACCGCGCGCCGCAAGCTTCACCGAGGTCTTGAACACCGATTCCGAGGCTTATGGGGGAACGAACGTCGGCAACATGGGGGCCGTGATTGCCGAAGCCCGGCCCTGGCACGGTCTCGACCACTCCGCCATAGTCACCCTGCCCCCGCTCGGTGTGCTGTGGCTTTACGGATAAGAGGGAGCCAGAATGCCGGAGCAACGAACCGATGGCACCAAGATCGATCTCGAAAAACTCGAAGACCACGCCCGCAGCCTCTACCTCCATCGCTTCGTCGAGGCGATTCAGCAGGCGCGCGGAGAGCACGGCCGCTACCTCACGCTACGCGCGGGCGACGAGCTTGCGATCCGGGCCGCGGCAGACGGCAGCTCCGAGTGGCTGGAGCGGATACTGGTGCTGGACGAACAACCTAAGTCGGAGGGGACCGGCTAGCGCGGTCCAATCGTAGGGTGCAAACTTAGCACCGCTCCTTTCACTGCACGTTTTCGAGTCGAACGGGGGTAGCCGGCTCAACCCGTGGCCCGGCCCGCCGTCGCGCCGGCCCGGGACTCAAACGCGCACAAAGCGCGCAGGAGTACCAAATCCGTACCTGAGAGCGCCCTGAGCGCGTTTCACTACCGGTTTCGAGCCGTACGAGAGTTGCCCGGGCCCGGCCCCGTCGCTCCGTCCGGTACTCAAACGCGCACAAAGCGCGCAGGAGTACCAAATCCGTACCTGAGAGCGCCCTGAGCGCTAGACATCTTCTTCTATGTAGGCAGTTGCACCCCACGAGTCTGTTCCCAGTTTACTAGGGTCCCTAACGACATGACTACAAAGCCTTGCTCCGGCTGGTCAGTCTGATCCACTTTATTGGCGACATTACAACCACCCTTACCATGGTGAAACCCGGTCCTCACATCATCTTGATACCAGGAAGTCGTCGTCTTGGGTTTGGTCCAGAATGGTTTGCCCTACTCGGTTCGCCGTGCATGACAATTGTTATAAGGGAAACCTTCAGGAAGGCCTTGAATTTATTCAATCGGCTCGTCATCGATCAAGTAGGGGGGAAACCTTTTAAGGTCAAATGCGCGATGCTTGACTCTGACGTTCTCAACCGACCAGGATCCGCCCGCGCTCAAAGCTTGTTCCGTGATGAGTCCCGACGAGTTAGCTCCAGAGGCTCGCCAGGAAGTCGTCCACTTCCGACCTATCCGGCTTCAGGCCCAAGCTCACTGCGCCGCCTTCCGGAGCTTGTTCGGCGCAAACCTCTAGCCGGGCCTTGACCGCGTCGGTAACGAAGCGGCTGAGCTGCCCATAGCCGTGGCCGTCGTCTAGTCCCATACGCCGGTGGTAGTAGCGGATCGGCCGATGAAGGTACAGCCCGTTGCGAGCGCGTGTTAGCGCGACGTAGAAGACGCGGCGCTCCTCTTCGAGGCCCTCGTCTTCGCTGAGCGCCATGTCGGAGGGAATCATCCCGTCGCAGACGTCGAGGACGTGCACCTCGTCCCACTCGCATCCCTTGGCCGAGTGGATCGTGGACAGGATCAGGTAATCGTCGTCGAGAAGAGGTGGGCCGGCCAGGTCCTCCGTGGAGGCCGGAGGGTCGAGCGTGATCTCGGCAAGGAAGTCCGCCCGGCTCGAGTATGCGACGGACATGTGCGCCAGCGCCTCGATGTCGCGCACCCTCACGGCCGCGTTGGGGTAGATACGTTCGAGCGCGTCTGAATAGAAGCTCATGATCCTGTCGAGCTGAGGCGCAGGTGCACCGTCTGACCCACAGAGGTCCGAGATCATGCTCGAGAACCGCGCCCACTCCTCGGAATCGGCCTGCGGAGGACGACTCAGCCCCTCGGCCGCGCGGCGTACCGCACCGCCGTCGCCCACACCTAGCTCTTCCATAACCGATCGTGCGGTGTGAGGACCGACCCCCTCGATCAACTGCAGGCTCCGGAACCAGCTCAACTCGTCGTCCGGGTTCTCGATGAAGCGCAACAAACCCAAGACATCCTTAACGTGTGCGGCCTCGAGAAACTTCAGCCCGCCGTATTTCACGAACGGGATGTTGCGCCGGGAGAGCTCCAGCTCCAAGCCTGCGCTGTGATGGCCGGTTCTAAACAGCACTGCTTGCTCTCGCAACAGCACGCCGCGCTCACGCGCCTCGAGCACGCGTGAACAGACCTCATCGCTCTGAGCGCTCTCGTCCTCGCACTGGAGGAGCTGTGCAGCCTTGGTGCCCGGCCGCTCGGACCACAGGCGCTTGGAATAACCATCTTTGGCTTGCGCGATGACCTCGTTCGAGACATCGAGGATCGGTTGGGTGGAGCGGTAGTTCTGCTCGAGGAGCACCACCCTCGCTCCGGGGAACAGGTCACAGAAGCTCAGCATGTTGGCTGCGCTGGCGGCACGAAACGAGTAGATCGCCTGCGCATCGTCTCCCACCGCCATCACGCCGGTCCCGGCCCCGCGCATGCCGGCGACAATCGCAGCCTGCAGCTCGTTGGTGTCCTGATACTCGTCGACCAAGATGTGGTCGAAGAGACCGTGCAGCTGTCTCGAGGCGCCCGGATGTCTCGTCAGTGCCCGCCAGAAAAGCAACAGGTCGTCGTAATCGAGAACGATCCGGGCGCGTTTGCGATCGGAGTAAGCCTCGAACACCGAGCGCACCTCTGAGATCTCCTCCCGGCACCACGGAAAGCGCTTCTCCACCACCTCCGTGAGCTTGGTCTGAGAGTTGACCGCCGCCGAGTAGATCTGCTGAAGGGTCTGCTTACGAGGAAAGCGCCGGCGGGTCGCCCCCAGACCCAGCTCGCTGCGGACGAGATCCATGAGGTCGGCGGAGTCTGAGGAGTCCATGATCGTGAAGCTCGGGGGCAGGCCGAGCGCCCCCCCGTAGCGCCGCAGCAGCCGGTTAGCCATCGCATGGAAGGTCCCGCCCCATACACGGGCCCCCTCCGGGCCGTTGGCCAGCCGTTGGGCCCGGCCCAGCATCTCCTTGGACGCGCGGCGGCTGAAGGTAAGCAGGAGCGTCCGTTCGGGAGCGGCTCCCTGTTCGAGGAGCCGGGCGAGCCTCGCCACCAGCGTGCGGGTCTTGCCGGTCCCGGCCCCCGCCACGACCAGCAGAGGGCGCCCGTCGTGAAGGACCGCCTCGAGCTGGGCCTCATTGAGCCCGCGCCGCCAGCGCTCCGCCCCCTCCTGATCGAACATGCGTTCGAGCATAGCCGCGAGGTTGACTCGGGGGCCGAATTTGGCCGTTTCCCCGAGGTTTGGGGCAAAAAGGTTCTTATACGCCCCGCGTTTTGTACCAAACCTCGGCCGAGGGCGGGCGCAGATCGGCTAGGTCGGCGAACTGCGGCCCTTGCGGAAGCCGGCCGCGTAGGTGCGCAGGCCCGCCTGCCCCCGGCGCATCATCACCCAGTGGTTGGCGCAGAACACGGGCCGGGCCACGAGCGCCAGCCGGCGCAGCATGGCCTTGTTGGCGATCACCTGCTCCTCGAACACGATCCGGGAACCCCCTGTTCCCGAAGGCTCGATGCGGAAGCGGGAGAAGCCTTCGAGGTCGCCGGTCATGGCGAGCTCGAGCACTCGGGCCTCGGGGTCGTCGACCCGCCGCTCCCCCACGAACCTCAGGCTGTAAGGCAACAGGGCTCGGGCGCGCAGCGAGAAGCGGCCGCCGCCGAGGGCGTGCGCTTCTTTGACCTCGGGCCACCACCTCGTGTACTCGGTCATCTCACGGAGCATCTCGTAGGCCTCGGCCGGCGGGCAGTCGAGCGACCAAGTGTTGCGAAACGAGTATGAGTTGGGGACCTTCACGGCGAGTGAGCCTATCTAATTGCCGGTTCTGGACCCGGCCCACTCGAGGAGGCGATCGAGCTCCCAGAAGTTGATGATCCGGTCGCGCTCGATGCCAGCGTCTTGAGCGGCCGAGAGGGACAGCTCGACGTAGGAAAGCTCGTCGGTCGAGTGCGCGTCGGTCCCTATCGAGAACAGCGCCTCACTGTCCTTTCCTAGGCGCAGAAGCTCGACGTTGATGTCCTGGCGATGGGGGTGGGAGTTGATCTCGAGCGCAACCCCGGACGAAGCGGCGGCCTCGAAGATGCGGGGCCAATCGGCGCTGAGTCCCGCCCGCCGGTTGAAGCGCCTGGTCGTCGGGTGGCCGAGGATGTTGACGAGGGGATTGGCGAGAGCCCCGACATAGCGGCGGGTCTCGTCCTCTGTGCTTCTGAGGTTCGAGTGGAATGATCCCACGACCAGGTCCAGCGGCTCCAGACTCTGGGGGTCCATGTCCCCGGCCCCCTCTTCGTCGAGGTTCATCTCGATGCCTCGCAGAACCCGAAGCTCGATCCCCTCCGCGACAAGCTTTTCGTTGAGCGCGTCGACCTCGTCCCCCTGGCGACCGAGCTCCGCTTCGTCCATGCCCCGGGCGACCTTCAGGCCCTGGGAATGGTCGGTTATCGAGATGTAGTCGTAGCCGCGGCCCGCGGCCGCAAGCGCCATGTCCCGCAAACACGCCTTGCCGTCGCTGTAGATCGAGTGCATCTGGAGGTCGCCGCGCAGCTCTCGGCGCCACTCAGGGTGAGGGGCCAGCCGCTCCAGGGCCGAGGCATAGCTCCTGAATCCGCTGCGCGCAGGCGGAGGCTCGTCCAACTGTCCGGGCTCTTTGAGCCACTCGGCGATGCGGCGCGCAAGGCTGGGCCCGACCCCGGCAAGGGTCTCTAGCGACTCGGAGCGAGCGGCCACCGCGGCCGCCTCCTCTCGCCACATCAACGCCGCCCCTGCCGCCCGTTCGTAGGCCTTGCGCCGGTGGCCGTCGGCGGTTTCGGCGCGCCGGCCCAACAGCTCGGCAATCTGGAGGTTGGTGACTGTCACCGGCTCAGTAATACACGGCACGAGTGTCAATTGCGCCATCATGGGGGGCCATGGCCCTGCCCTTCTCGCCCCCGCTCGACGTCATGCTCGCCCGCCTCTCCAAAGAAATCCCTGCGGGCGACGGCTGGCTCTACGAGCCCAAGTGGGACGGCTTTAGGGCCCTCGTCTTCCGGGACTCGGAAGACGTCCATGTGCAGAGCCGCGACCGCAGGCCCCTGGAGCGCTACTTTCCCGAGCTGCTCCCGGCGCTGCAGGAGGCGCTGCCCCAGAGCTGTGTGCTCGACGGCGAGGTGGTCGTCACGACCCCGAAGGGACTCGCCTTCGATCTGCTGCAGATGCGCATCCACCCCGCCCAATCCCGCGTCACGATGCTGTCCGAGCAATACCCCGTCTCCTACGTCGCTTTCGATTTGCTCGCGCGCGGGTCGCAGGATCTCCGAGAAACCGAGCTTTCCGAGCGCAGGCAGCTGCTCGAGGATGTGCTCGGTCCCGCCGCGCTACCGCCTCAAGAGATACGGACCTCGGTGGTGCTAAGCCCTCAGACCGACGATCCCGCCGAAGCTCAGGAGTGGTTCATGGGGCTCGAGAAGGTGGGCCTCGACGGCATCATCGCCAAGCGCGCCGAGTCTCTATACCTTCCAGGCAAGCGCGCGATGATCAAGGTCAAGCACCAGCGCACCGCGGACTGCGTCGTCGGCGGCTACCGGCTATCGAAGACCAAGGACGGCGTGGCGTCCCTTCTTCTGGGCCTCTACGAGGACGAGGGCACGCTTCACTACATCGGCCACACCTCGTCGTTCAACGCCGCCGAACGACGCCGTTTGTTGGCCGAGCTGGCGCCGCTCGAGGGAGGCGAAAGCTTCGGTGGGGGCCGCGCACCTGGGGGGCCGAGCCGCTGGGCGCCGTCCATGGAGAAGTCGTGGGTCTCCCTCGAGCCGGTCTTGGTAGTCGAGGTCACCTACGACTACCTGCAGGGGGACCGCTTCCGTCACGCCACCGGGCTGGTGCGCTGGCGCGACGACAAGGAGCCGCGCGACTGCACCTTCGACCAGCTCACTTAAACGGTCACAGCAGCATAGTGAAACGCGCGTTGCGCGCCTGTGAGTACGGATCCGGTACTCACGCGCGCTTTGCGCGCGTTTGAGTACCTCGGGCGTTACGAAAGAATTGCAAACCCGGCAGCAGTGGCCGCCTGGGCCAGCTCTTGGTCGTGGGTGGCGAACGCAAGATCGTCGAACCTGCTGCGCGCCAGAAGCGCGCTCGCGAGATGAATACCATCCAGCGATCCCACCGTCGTCGGGAAGGGTTCGGCGGCCCGCTCCAAAACCGCTCGGTCTATTGTCACCAGGTTGAAGGCAGCGATCGCCTCGAACACATACGCCCGGCGCCGGGCCACTTCACTATCCTCGAGCCCTAGCCGCACCCGGGCTCTATCGATGGTGCGCAAACACTCGAGCCGAACGAGCTCGCTGGATACGGGGTTCGAGATACGGCCCCAGGACCGCAGCCTGCCTCGCTCGGCGAGCACCACCCTCAGCACCACCGATGAGTCGATGTAGACGTTCAGAGCTCCCGCCGCTCCTCCAGCAAGAGCTCAAGAGAGCCGACCTTCCACTTAGCGGGCGTGCGACGACGGTCTCGGATAGGAGCGAAAGGCTTGCTGGGGGGCGTGATGCTCACACGGACCTCGTCGAGAGGCAAAGGCACAATGCGGGCAATGGGCCGGTTGCGATCAGTTACTACAATCTCGGCCCCCTTCTCCACCGCCCGCAGGTGCTCGGAGAGACGGTCCTTGAGCTCAGCAATCTTGACGTACTTCATGGCCACATCTAGCCATAATCAATCGTGAGTGTCAAGTCCGGCCAGGCAGGGGGACCGGAGTCGAAGGTAGCCTCCAGTAGGTGGTCGCAACTGCGGAAAGGAGCTCGGCTGTGAAAACGGACCTCCGAGTCGTCGTACCCAATCGCCACGGTGCCGCGCTGGGGCCCTCTTTGATGCAATCGCGGCCGCGGGAGTGAATGTCGACGGGATGTGCGGAGACCTGCGCCGCGGAGAAAGGTGGGGGTATATCCACGTCCTCACCGATGACGGACCTGGAGCTCGGGCTGCAGTCGAGGCGGCGGGCTTCGAGGTCGCAGCCCAGCAACAGGTTGACGTCATCGAGGTCGAGGACCGGCCGGGCACTATCGCGGATGTCCTGCGACCATTCCACGACGCCGGCCGCAACATCAGCGTGCTCTACATTGCAACCGGGACCCGGGTTGTCATCGGTACCGAGGACATGCTCGAGCAACGACCGGGGGTCAAGATATCCGACGCCGAACGATCAGCCTTAGTGCACCTCCCCATAAGTACGGTGGCATTCGAGCGCCCCTGCATCCCCGCTCGCGGCGTTACACGGCTCCGCCGAGGTCGGAATTGGGATTCAATCTGTCGCTCACGTACCCTCCGGGTACGCAGCGCTCCTCGCGCCTGGCGAACCGGGGCGCAGTTACACTCTCGGTGCGCACCGTATTTCCGGTGCGGAGCACTTAGCTCACCCGGGGGCGTCGAGCCAGGGCTGCGGCCCCCGTTACGACCATGCTGATCAACACCACCAAGTAGACAAGCACCCGGCCATCGGTCCAGTCCGGCACCTGCAGATAACGCGCCAATGCGAGAAGCTGCAGAACCCCCAGACCCACATAACCGAAGGCCGCGACGCGCATCCTCTCGAGGTCGTTCTCCCATGCGGCCTGAGCAGCGGTAATCCCGACCGAGAAGACCCATGCCCCCACCGCGCGACCCGTCAATGGAGTCAGCGCCCACGGCCACAACGAGAGTGCGCTTTCGGGTAGTAAAAAGAGATAGGCGCCGAGCGGCAACATCGCTGCGGCATGGAACACAAGCATCGTCCCGATCGCACCGGGCAGCGGGGCAGTCTTGGGCGGATCGCTTCCCGGCGCCCGGCTTTGTGTGATCCACAACCACGCCATAGCCACGGGGACACTTGCGTAGATGGCGATCCAGGCCCATGTAATCGCTTGGGTCCGGAATGGGAACGAGCTTCCCAGATGAAAGAGCTCTAGATGAATCAGTGTCGCGATCAACGTAAGAGTCGTGAACACGAACACACTCGGCACTGAGATGCGCGCATAGACCCAAACGCGCTCGCGCGCAGCCAGCCACTCGAACGCCACACTCGACCAGTAACCGGCTCCGAGAAAGGCGGCCGTCAGCGGCAAATCGATCGTCCATGCGAAGAACGACTCCGTCTGCTCTGTGAGGATGAACAATGTGCTCCCGGCGAGAAGGACAAGAAAGCCCGCTATCCACAGCAGGCGCCGCATGCCGCCGGACAGCTCTCTGACCCCGACGTCTTGAGCTTCAGCCTGCGACATTGCGAGCTCCGATCTGCGCGGCCCCCTGTTCTCTGCGCTGCATCTCCAAGTAGAGGTGGATCATTCGCACCGCAATCGCGCCCTCCCCCACTGCAGACGCGACGCGCTTGACCGAGCCGCGTCGCACGTCGCCGGCCGCGAACACACCAGGCATGCTGGTCTCGAACAACATTGGGCTTCGCTCCAGCGGCCACGACTCATGTCCGTCGATCATCAGCTCGTCGCCGCCTGTGACCAGGAAGCCCCAATCGTCGCGCAGCACCGTGTCCGCCAGCCACTGCGTGCGCGACTGAGAGCCGATCAATACGAAAAGGCCCCCCGCGGGCACCTCTTCGGTAGCCTCGGTGGTGCGATCTTTGAGCGTGAGATGACGCAGAGCGCCCTCCCCGCCTCCTCCCACGACCTCGACGTTGTGCCGCACGTCGACGTTGGGATTGAAGTAGATCTCCTTCACAAGATAGTTCGACATGCTCGCCGCAACGTCCGCTCCTCGGACCAGCACCGTGACATGGGATGCGAACTTACCGAGGTGAAGGGCGGCCTGCCCAGCAGAGTTGCCTCCGCCGACCACGAAGACCCCTGAACCCTTCATCGCCTGCGCCTCGGCCACCGCCGCGCCGTAGAAAACGCCCCGGCCCTGCAATGCGTCAAGCGAGGGGATGTTCAGCCGCCGATAGGCGACGCCCGAGGCGACGATCACGCAACGGCTTCGGACGGTGGTTCCATCGGAGAGCGACACCACCTTGTCGTCACCTTCGGCAGCAAGCCCGGTGACATCTCTCATCCAGTGGAACGTCGTCCCGAAAGACCACGCCTGCAGGTATGCGCTGAACGCCAGCTTGGTGCCGCTCACTCCTTTGGGGAAGCCGAGGTAGTTGCGGATGAGCGAGCTCGTGCCCGCCTGTCCACCCACCGCCTCCCGCTCGACGACCAGGGTCTTGAGTCCCTCTGACGAGGCATAGACCGCGGCCGCCAGGCCTGCAGGGCCGGAGCCGATGATCGTGACGTCGAAACGATCCTCCGAGGACAACGGCTTCATGAGCCCGAAGGCGTCTGCGATCTCCATGTCGGAGGGGTCTTCCAGCACGACCGGAGGCGTCGAGAACTTGAGCTCGACCACCGGCAGCTCTGGTTCCTTTAGCCCGGCTTCAGACAGTAGCTGGCGCCCGGGTGCGGACGCCGAGTTGTAGAAGCGATAGGGGATGTGGTTGCGACCAAAAGCATCGGTCAGCTCATGGCTGCGAGGAGAGGTGTCCTCTCCGATGATGCGCACCGCCTCGAAGCCTCGTCCTGCAGCCGCGGCCCAATCCTCCAGGAACTCGGTCACCGAGCGGTGGAACTCCTCATCGGGAGAATGTTCCGGGCGCAGTAACCAGTGGTCGATGTGGCCCACGGTGAGGGCATCGAAGACGGGATCGGCGGCGCCGAAGTCGCCCCAGCGAATCACCACGATGCGTTTCGCTTGGGGGCACAACGACCGCACGCCGATGAGGAAATCGATCGCATCCGGATCGGAAGGGCCGTATCCGGCGATTACGAGCGCAGTCTCGACACCCACCTTCTGGAGGTTCTCGAGCTCGTGGCGAGCGAACTGCGGCTCGGACGCCGAGATGACCCGGTAGTCCGCCGCATAGCGCTTGCGTATCTCCCCGGAGACGAGTCCGAGGTCGTGAGGATCGCGGCTCATGACGACGATGGCAGACGTCTGACCGGCCGGTGCCCCAGTATTGAGTTCCACTGTTACGCCCCCTTCTGCAGAGCCCATTTACAGCCCCCACCGCAGGAGCCATTCTAGGGCGACGTAGTGCCTCGACGCAGGCCTGCCTACTCGATTCGTCATCCCTGCGGAGGACGGTGGCTTCGTCGGCCAGCAGGATGCGCGCTCACGCCCGCCTCGCTACGCTGATGTGATGGAGCGCCTCAAGGCCTGGCTACGCGCGGTGCGCGCGGTGAACCCGTTGATCACGGACGGCGCTATGGCCATGGCCGTGCTGCTCGTTTCCCTTCCAAGCGGCGGCGACGATCCTCGAATCAACATCGACTTCCGAGAGCCCGACACCCTCGGGTATCTGCTCGTTGCGGCCCAGTGCTTGCCGGTGGCGATTAGACGCATCCGGCCGGACTTCGCTCTGCCGATCTCCGGAATCGGCATCGGAATCTATTCGGCACTCGGTTACCAGGTCACCGTGAGCTGGCTCGGAGTCCTCATCTGCCTCTACTCGATCGCCGCCCATGCGCCGCGACCCATCGCCCTCTACGGCCTCGCCTGGACGATGGTGGGCATGGCGTTCAGCCTGCTTGGGAGCCCGGCCTCACTGACTCTGGAGGAGCTGTTCGGCAACTACGTGATCTCGTCACCGCGTGGGTGCTCGGAGACAGGGTGCGCACGGGGCGGGCGCATACCGCCGAGCTGGAGGCCCGGACCGCGCTGTTGGAACGCCAGCAGGAGGACAACGCTCGAAGGGCGGTGATGCTGGAGCGCAATCGCATTGCCCGCGAGCTGCACGACATCATCGCTCACAGCGTCAGCGTGATGGTGGTGCAGGCAGGCGCCGCCAGACGGGTGGCGGCCACAGATCCCGTGAGGACACGCACCTCGCTCGAGGCGATCGAATCCATCGGTAGAGAGGCCCTTGCCGAGATGCGGAGGCTGTTGGGAATCATGCGCTCTCCCGAGGAGGATGAGGTTGCCCTGACGCCCGTGCCCGGAATCGCCGGCCTCGAGGCGCTCGTGGACAACGCTCGCAGTGCCGGGCTTCAGGTTGAGATAGAGGTCCAAGGCGAGGTCCGCCCGCTGCCCCCGGGAGTCGATCTGTCCGCCTATCGCATGTGCAGGAGGCTCTCACCAATGCTCTCAAGGCGGGCCGAGCTCTGCCTGCGTCCGCATGGTCTTCGGACCAAGCACTCTGGAGATCGAAGTCACGGACGACGGCCGCGGAGCCCTTCCCGCCCTCAGCCCGGCGGCCACTGTCGGCCACGGCCTGCTCGGGATGCGCGAGCGTGCGGCTGCGTTCGGGGGCGCGCTCAAAGCCGGGCCACGGCGTGGGGGCGGGTTCGAGGTCAAGGCCAGCCTGCCGCTCGACGCCACCCCGTGACCACCACCGTTGTGCTGGCCGACGATCAGGCGCTGGTGCGCGCCGGCTTCAGGATGATCCTCGAGTCGGAGCCAGGCTTCGAGGTGGTTGCGGAAGCGGCCGACGGGCTCGAGGCGGTCGCGGCGGTCGAGCGCCACCGCCCGGACGTCGTCCTGATGGACATCCGGATGCCCAACCTCGACGGGCTCGAGGCCACGCGCCGCCTCGCCGCCGGAGACGCGCGCGTGCTGATCCTCACGACGTTCTCCGTGGACGATTACGTCTACGAGGCCCTGCGCGCGGGCGCCAGCGGGTTTCTGCTGAAGGACGCGCCGCCGGAGGAGCTGATCAAGGCCGTGAGGGTGGTCGCCTCAGGCAACGCGCTGCTGTCGCCGGCGATCACCCGCCGGGTCATCGAGGAGTTCGTGCGCAGAGGTACCACCAGGACAAAGCCCGCCCCGGGCCTCGAGCTCCTCACCGGGCGGGAGCTCGAGGTGCTGCGCCTCATGGCCAGGGGCCTCTCCAACGCCGAGATCGCGGCCGAGCTGGTGGTGTCGGATACGACCGTGAAGACGCACGTGGGCCGGGTGCTGATGAAGCTGCAGCTGCGGGACCGGGTGCAAGCGGTAGTGCTCGCCTACGAGTGTGGCCTGGTGCAGCCGGGCTCAGCCTGAGCCGCGGCCCCGGCCCCGCCCCTGATCTGGCTTTGTGCCAGGAAACGTGCGGAATCCGCCCCTGATCTGGCTTTGGTGCCAGGAAACGTGCGGAATCCGCCCGTGATCTGGCTTTGTGCCAGGAAACGTGCGGAATCCGCCCCTGATCTGGCTTTGTGCCAGGAAACGTGCGGAATCCGCCCCTGATCTGGCAAAGAGCTGGCTGAGGGGCGTGCATTCGCGGACGCGGATCGCCACAACTCCGGGTCATCCCTTCGAAGGATGCTCGATTCATCGTCGTTGAGGACGACGCGGCCCTCCTCTTACTCCTAGCGTGAGGCCGTGCAGAAAAAAACCCACCCGAAAGGAGCCAGGATGCTCTCGTCCGCCGAGCAGGAACGCACTCAGGCAACGCAACCGGCGTCGCGCGCCGAGCACGCGACCAAGGTCTACGGTTCGGGCCCGAGGGCCGTGACCGCGCTCGACGACGTCTCGGTGTCTTTCGCCGCAGGCCGCTTCAGCGCCATCATGGGCCCTTCGGGCTCGGGTAAGTCCACGCTCCTGCACTGCCTTGCAGGCCTCGACGACCTCACCTCCGGCAAGGTCTTCATCTCAGAGACCGAGGTCACCTCGCTCGGCGAGAAGCAGAGGACTAGGCTCAGGCGGGACAAGGTCGGATTCATCTTTCAGTCCTTCAACCTCGTGCCCACGCTCACTGCGGACGAGAACATCCGCCTGCCGATGGACCTCGCCCGCCGGGATCCCGACGAGGCGTGGTTGGCTCGGGTAATAGACATCGTTGGCCTGGGGGACCGGCTAAAGCATCGCCCCGGCGAGCTCTCTGGAGGGCAGCAGCAACGCGTTGCGGCCGCCCGAGCACTGGCCTCAAAGCCCGACATCGTTTTTGCCGACGAGCCACCGGCAACCTCGACTCGCGGCGCGGCTCGGAGATCCTCGACTTCATGCGGACCGCCGTCAAGGAGCTGGATCAAACCATCGTCATGGTGTCTCACGACCCGGTGGCGGCGAGCTACGCCGATGGGGTCGTGTTCCTGGCCGACGGACGGGTCGTCGATCAGATGGAGTCTCCGACCGTCGAGCGAGTCCTCGACCGCATCAGGAGCCTGGAGGCCTGAGTGTTCCGCACCGGAAATACGGTCAGCACCGGAAATACGGTCAGCACCGAGCGTCACTGCGCCCTGGTCGCTAGGCGCGAGGAGCGAGCGTACCTGGAAGGTACGTGAGCGACAGATGGAATCCCAATTCCGACCTCGGCGGAACCGTGGAACGACGCGAGCGGGGATGCAGGGGCGTTCGAATGCGAGCGGATTTACGGGGAGGTGCACTTAGTGTTCAAGACAACGATCAAGGGCCTGTTGGGCCACAAGCTGAGGATGGCGCTCACCGCGCTGTCCATCGTCCTGGGCGTTGGCTTCGTGGCCGGCACCTACATGCTCACCGACACGATGAACAAGACGTTCGAGAACCTCTTCGCCGGGATCACCGAGGGCGTAGACGTCTACGTCCGCTCGGAGAGCTCGTTCGAGGCACAGCTCGGCGGGAGCCGCAAACCCATTCCCGAAGCCCTCCTCGAAGAGGTCCAGGCCGTTGATGGGGTAGAGATCGCGGCCGGCTCTGTGAGCGGATATGCGCAGCTCGTGGACAAGAAGGGAGAGGCCATCGCTCCGTCGGGGCCGCCGACTCTCGGCACCAACTGGGGGCCGGAAGAGCTGTCGTCTGCGGTGAAGCTGCGCTCCGGACAAGAGCCTCGGGGACCGTCGGAGGTTGTGATCGATGCGGCTACCGCCGAGAAGCACGGCTTCCGAGTCTCGGATGAGGTCGAGGTCCTGTTCGCCGGCGGCAACCGCCGCTTCGAGATCACCGGCATCGTCGGGTTCGGAGAGGCCGACAACCTCGCCGGCGCAACGCTGGCGGTCTTCGACACTGCGACCGCGCAGAAGGTCCTGGACCGGCAAGGGCGCTTCGACGAGATCGAGGTCGCCGGCGACGGCAGCGTGACGCCGTCAGAGCTGCGCGCCAACATCTCAGAGGTTCTTCCCCCAGGAGTGGAGGCCGAGAGCGCCGGAAACGTTGCCTCGGAGCAGGCTTCTTCGCTGCAGGATCAGCTCTCCTTCTTCAACATCGCGTTGCTGGTGTTCGCCGGCGTGGCGCTGTTCGTGGGAGCGTTCATCATCTACAACACGTTCTCGATCACGGTGGCTCAAAGGACGAAGGAGTTCGCGCTTCTGCGAGCCCTCGGAGCGTCGGGTGGTCAGGTCATGCGCTCGGTCCTGATCGAGGCGCTCATCGTGGGCGTGATCGCCTCGGCCGTGGGCCTCGGGGCCGGGGTACTGACCGCCTTGGGCCTTCAGGCGCTGCTGGCCTCCTTCGGCATCGAGCTTCCCTCGGCCGGCCTCCTGCTTCTGCCCCGCACGGTCGTAGTCGCGCTCACGCTGGGGACGCTCGTCAGCGTCGTGTCCTCGCTGCTCCCGGCGCGCCGGGCCGCACGGGTGTCGCCCATGCAGGCGTTGCGGGAATCGGCGCAGGAACCCACCGGGTTCTCCACCAAGCGAGCCGTGGGCGGTGGCGTGATCACAGCAGTGGGGGCCGCGATCCTCTTCTACGGCCTCTTCGGCCCCGGCTCCAACAAGGCGAGCGTCGTGGGCTTCGGCGCCTTCGCCACGTTTCTCGGAGTAGCGGCCCTGGGCCCGCTTATCACGAGACCGCTGGCGGCCGTCATAGGCGCACCAATGGCGCGGCTTTTCGGCATCTCAGGCCGCCTGGCGCGCGCGAACGCGGCCCGCAACCCAAAGCGCACGGCCGCCAGCGCCTCGGCGCTGATGATCGGCCTGGCACTCGTGAGCCTCGTCGGCATCTTCGCCGCCTCCCTCAAGGCCACCACGGATCAGGTGCTCGAGGAGTCCCTAAAAGCCGATTTTCTGGTCACTGGGCCCTCGACGGCCGGCCCCTCCCCCATCAGCCCGCAGGTGGCCGCGAGCATCCGGGAGCGCGACGAGTTCTCGGCTGTTGCACCCACCCGTCTGGGACAGTGGCGCCGGAGCTCGAACCAGCTTCTCTACCTGCTGGCGACCGACCCTCAGACCTTTGGTGAGGTTGCCACGCTGGGCGAAACCCAAGGCCAATTACAGGATCTCGAGCAGGGGGGCGTGTTCGTCTACGACCAGACGGCAGAGGGCCTCGGGCTCGAGGTGGGTGACACGCTCGAGATGGAGTTCGCCGCCTCGGGAACCCAGGACATGCCATTAGCCGGCACCTTCAGCGACAAGACCCTCGTCGGCGCCGATTACCTGATCTCGCTCAGTGAGTGGAACGAGCACTTCTCCGAGCGCACCGACTACCAGGTGTTGGTGAAGTCCGCCCCCGGCGTCTCGGCGGCCGACGCCCGCGGGGCACTGGAGCAGGTGGTCGAGAGCTCCCCAAACGTGACCATTCAGGATCAGAGAGACATCAGGGAGCGCTCGTCGGCGCAAGTCGACCAGCTACTGGGCCTGGTGACCGCTCTTCTGGGCCTGGCGATCATCATCGCCTTGCTGGGAATCACGAACTCGCTGGTACTAGCCGTCTTCGAGCGCACTCGAGAGCTGGGTCTGCTCCGCGCCGTCGGTATGTCGAGGAGGCAGGCCCGATCGATGGTGCGCTGGGAAGCGGTCATCGTCGCGGTGATCGGGGCGGTGTTGGGGCTCGTGATTGGTGTCTTCTTCGGTTGGGCGTTGGTAACGGCCCTAAAAGACGAGGGCATCTCCCGGCTTGCCCTGCCCACAGGCCAGCTCGTCGCCTACGTAGTGGTGGCCGGGGTGGCGGGCGTGATCGCCGCCATCCCTCCGGCTCGCCGGGCCGCCCGGCTCAACATCCTCGACGCCATATCGGGGGCTTAGTGCCGAGTGGTGGATTTGGTCACACAGTAGCCATTTACCACCACTCGACGTGGTGTAAGGGGGCTAGGGGGAGCCGCGCGGAGGTCCCGAGTCCGACTCCCGGCTCGGGCGCCGCGGCCCCCGGCCGCGGGGCTCGCTGGAAAACCTTTCGAGCAAGCTCTGAAACGACGCCGCCATTCTCTCGCCGGCTTGGTCCTGGGATTCGAGCTGCGCCAGCAGGTCGTCCCGCTCGGTGCGGATGCCCTCGATCAGCTCGAGCTGCTGCTCGGCCCGCACGAGCTTCTTTGTCACCAGCTCCTTCTCACGCGACAGGTTCTCGAGCTGCAGCCGTCTCTTGTCGAGCTCGGTGCGCATGACCTGCTTGGCCGCCCGTTCCCCCTGTAGCTCCCGGCGCACGCGCTGGAGCTCACCCTCGAGCTGGTTGACGTTGCGCCGGTAGCCCTCTAACTGAGACGCCAGCTCATTGCTCCCAGTAGCACCTTCGGTATGCAGCAACTGGGACCAGCGGGCGCCTTCGAGCTGATCCCTGAGTCTCTGTGCCTCCCCTCGAGCGTTCTCGGCGTCACGCCTTCTCTGCTCCGCTTGCTCCAGGAGGTCGACGCGTTCCCCTTCGAGACGCTCGCGGGCATCCGATTCCTGCGTCCTGCCGTCCTGCAAGCGCAAGAGGTCGGTCAGCACCCGCTTGAGCTGGCCCTCGATCGCGCCGCGCTCGGCCCGCGCCGACCCCAGGCTCTCCTGGAGCTCGGCAAGCTCGAGCTCGCGCGCACCCAGCCCGTCCCCATCGTCAGTTGGCTCGGAGATAGTGGCCCGCACCGAATGGCGGCCGCGCCACCTCGACAGCCTGAGCATCTCGAGGCGCGGCTGCAGTTCGGGAAGCTTCGCCAGCTGCCACAGCGCGGCGGCGACTATCGCCGCCACGAGGGTCACAAGCAGAAGATCGAGCCAGCTCAACAGTCTGATGGAGGTGACGGCGGGGCCGTCAACAACGACGCTCTTGAACCTCGAGATCCCATCGCCCTCCGCCCTGATCCGGTAGCTGCCCGCGGCAAGCCCCTCAAGCCGTGCGCGGCCTTGCCTGAGCGCTTTGCGCTCGAGGTGCCCATCGGGGAACTGCACGGTGATCGCAGCTCCCGTCGGCCCCCTCAAGAATGCATCTCTAACGCTAACAGAGAGGGAATGTAGCTCCAGAGGGACGAGCCAGTGGTTGATGGGATCCCCTTCCAGCAACTCCGGGGGGTCGGGCGCGGCGTCGGCGCCGCCCACCACGGCCCGCTCCAGCCGATAGCGGATCCTTTCCTTCTTGAAGCGAGCACCCGCATCGTTGATCCGCGTGGCGCGCAGCCAGGGGTCCTGAGCTGGAATCGTCCGGTGCCTCTTGCCGAGGTCGTCCACGAAGGTCGCCGACGAGACCGCGGCGATATCGAGGGGAGGACCCCCTTCATCCGTGAAGTTGAGCGGGAAGCTCTCCTCGAACGCAATCTCCAGCAGGACGAAGGTGTTGATCTCGACATCGCGAGCAATATTGTCGATTCCGTCCGACCACAACGCAAAGCTCAGTTTTCGTCCCGGCACCCTAACGTCGGGTGTTTGCAGCCGAACCTCATAGACCCCATCGCGCGGCAACGGAATGACCATCAGCCCATGGGAATCGGTCTCATAAACCTTTCCGTCCACGGACACCGCGACCCCTTCCAATCGCGGCACGGTTCGAATCATCAAGGGATTGACGTCGGTGTCCGCCAGGGAGCTCGCGCCCGCTCCGTTCGGAGCGCAGAGGAGGACGAACATGAGGGTCAGGAAAACCACGCTCGCCGGTCGTCGATCGCCGGTCACGGATAACGGTGTCGCCGCCCCTTGCAAGTTCGTGCTCGTAGCCCTTCGTGTTAGCCGACCTGCTCGGTCGTGTTGACGATCGTATAGACGGTCCTGTAAATCAGGGCGATGTCGATCGCTGTGCCGACCCAAGGGCTCCGGTTCCTGTCTGGGCCTGGCTGATTATGGCATACTCCCCCTGGTGCTAAGGGGAAATCTGGCCGACTTCGGGCTCCCGGAAGTCTTCTGGTTGTTGGCGCGCTGCGTCAAGACCGGAAGGCTTACCGTCATCGTTTCATCGGTGCCCAACCACGTCTATTTCGCGGACGGGCGCATCTACGCCGTCGAGTCCAGCTTTTCGCGAGAAGGACTCGGTAGCAGGCTGGTGCGCGCGCAGAAACTCTCGGAGGAGGACCTCGACCGCGCGCTCGACTACTGCGCGGAACACGGAGAAAGCCTCGAGTCGGTTCTGTTCAAGTGGAGCCTCGTAAATCGCGAAGATTTCGATGCGGTTGTTCACAAGCAGATCCGGGAGGTGGTGTTTCTACTGTTTCACATGGAGGGCGAAGAATTCGTGTTCGAAAGCGGACTTCAAGTCCTTTCGCCGCGTGTGCTGTGCGACGTGCACGACCTGATCGAGTGGTGCACAAACGCGCTCGGCGCGATGGTTCCCGTGCTGAGAGCGCCTCGGCCGGGCGTGGTCGCCAGCGGCTCGATTCTTTTCACTATCGAAGAGTGGAACCTCGTCTCACTCGTGAACGGGAGCCGGCGGATTTCCGAGATCGCAACCGAGCTGGGCCTCGATCAGCGCGCCGTGTTCGCCGCCCTGCGCGGCTTCGTCGCGGCGGGCCTCGTGACTCTTCTCGACGGCCGGGAGAGCGAAGGCGCTCACCCGCTGATCTCTGCCCCCTCAGCCTCTGCATTGTCGGCGCCCCGTTCTCCGGACTGGAGACCCCCTCTGCCCCCGGCCGTGATCGACTTGACCGACGACGCCGTGCCTCAAGGGGCCCTGTGAGCAGGGCTCCGATCGGGCTTACGTAGTTTTAGCAACCCCTAATAGGGTCGGATACCTAGACTCAAACCTCCTCCCGGTGAGATACTGACTTCTGGAAAAAACCGGGGGACTTTGGTATGGACAAGCAAGACAAGCAACTGGACATCGGAGGCGACGGCAACACGATCGAGTGGGGCTCCGCCGATGTTCCCGAGCAAGACTGGCTGCTGGAACAGCTGTCGGAAGTGCGCGCGGCCCGCGACGAATTGATCGCCGAGCTCGACGCTGAACGAGCCCGCCACGGGGCCGAGACCGAGCAGTTCAAGAACGCGCAGAGAAAGGCCCGCCGGTGGGGCGCCGACAAGGCGGCGGGGCCCGACGAACGCCGCCTCGAGATAGAGATCAAGAAGCTCCGGGGGCAGGTCAAAAACCTGCAGCGAGATAAGTCCCAGCTCGAGGAGACTGCCCTAAAGCTCAAGTCGGAGCGGGAGCGGCGGGCCGAGAGCGAGAGCGAGATCAAGAAGATGCGCGCCCGGCTCAAGGACGCCGACAGACGCTCGGGCCAGCTCGACTCAGCGCAGGCTTCCCTGCGCGAGGAGCGCAAGCACAGAGAGGCCGCCGAGACCGAGCTGGGGCGAGCCAAGTCCGAACGAACCGCTTTGAAGAAGGATCTGACCAAGGGTGAGGCGCTGCAGGCTCGGCTCACCGAAGAGATCGCTAAACGCGAAGAGGCCGAGGAGGAGCTGCGCCTCCGGGACGAGCGGCTAGCTGAGCTCGAAGGTCTCTCAGACGAGATCCACTCGCTCGCAACAGAGCTGGAGGGCGCCCGTGCCGCTCGTACCCGTCTGGAAGCCGACGCCGAAAGCCTGAGCAAGCGCCTCCGGGAGTTCGAGGATTCGGCCGCCGGTATCTCGAATCTGAAGACCGACCTCGCGACCGCTCAGCACCTCAAAGAGCTTGCGGAGAAGGAGCTTTCAGATCTCTCGACCCTGTCGCGCTGGTGGCAGACCGAGCTGCAGCGGGCACGCTCGCAGGCCGAGGAGATGGCCCTGGAGCTGCAGCAGCTGCGGCCCGAGAGCGACCGCCGCAGCAAGTTCCGAATCTAGCGAGCCGGGCCGCTCCTGCCGCGGACCGTGCGGTGGTCAGATGTCCTCAGTCCGCGTTTGACCCCCACTTTCGGTGGTCAGATGTCCTCAGTCCGCGTATGACCACCGCGCTAGGCTCGCTCGCCGCTTAAGCACCCACCGCTCGGTTCAGCGCCTGAAGCGTGGCCCGGCACAGCGCCCCGTCGTCGTCGGAGCCCGCCAGGGCCGAGCCGGCCAGACGCCGGCCGCCCCAAGACAGAACGACTGCCGCGACCCGCTCCTCACCGCAGGAGACGAAGTCGACCTCCTCGACGACTACTCCGGTGCCGACGACGCTCCGCAAGGCGTCGAGCGTCGCCTCCACGACCGTGCGGTGGGCCATCCCTGCCC
>DASRPA010000140.1:0-6683 GCA_035646635.1 Actinomycetota bacterium
GGGATGGGGCATGCTTGAGGAAACATCGACGAAGGGCGAGGGGTAGGGGTCATCGGCGGCAACGGTTTGATCGAGCGGCTGAGGAGCATCTGCGGGCCCGACCGCGTTATCGCGCACAAGGACCAGATGAGGACCTACGAATCCGACGGGCTCTTGCAGTACCGGGGAAGCCCGCTGGCGGTCGTTCTGCCGGATGGCGCCGCCGAGGTCCAGGCGGTGGTCCGTGCCTGCCACCAGGCCCGCGTTCCATGGGTGGCGCGGGGCTCCGGAACCGGATTGTCCGGAGGAGCTGTGCCGGTCGAGGACGGGGTCGTGATCGCGCTCACTCGCATGAGATCAATCCTCGAAGTGGACCTCGACAACCAGCGCGTGACCGTAGAGCCCGGCGTCACCAACGTCGAGATCACCAAGGCCGTGGCGCCGACCCACCTCTACCCGCCCGATCCTTCGAGCCAGATCGTGTGCTCGATCGGAGGCAACGTCGCCGAGAACTCGGGAGGCGCGCACTGCTTCAAGTACGGCTTCACTACCAACTACGTCGTCGGACTCGAGGTCGTCCTCTCCGACGGGACCATGTTGACGCTTGGAGGCAAGGAGCTAGACCGCGCCGGCTACGACCTCATCGGCGCCTTCGTCGGCTCGGAGGGAACGCTGGGGGTCGCGACCAAGATCACGGTCCGCGTGGTGCCCGCTCCCGAGTTTGTGCGCACGCTGGTCGCCTACTACGAGAGCACGGCCCCGGCGGGGCGGACGGTGTCGGACATAGTTGCGGCCGGCATCGTCCCCGCAGCCATCGAGATGATGGACAACGCCGCAATCGGGGCCTGCGAAGACGCCACTCACGCCGGCTACCCCAAGGACGCCGGCGCCGCCCTGATCGTCGAGCTCGACGGCCCTGAGGGCGAGTGCGAGGCGCGCTTCGAAGACGTGGTGGCGATCTGCAAGAAGAACGACGCGACCGACATCCGCATCGCCGCAGACGACGCCGAGCGCCAGCTCATCTGGAAGGCGCGCAAAGCGGCCTTCGCCGCCATGGGCCGGCTGGCGCCGAACTACTACGTCCAGGACGGAGTGATTCCCCGCACCCGGCTTCCGGAGGCGCTGCAGCGCATCGACGATCTTTCGGAGGAGTACGGCCTCCTGGTAGCGAACGTCTTCCATGCCGGCGACGGCAACCTGCACCCCCTCATCTGTTACGACGGCGCCCAGGAGGGCGAAGGCGAGCGGGCCGAGAAGCTTGCCGGGCTGATCGTGGAGGCCTGTATCGAGCTGGGGGGCTCGCTCACCGGCGAGCACGGGATCGGCCTGGACAAGAAGCGCTACATGAGCAAGATGTTCTCCGAGCAGGACCTGGCCGCGTTTCAAGCCCTGCGCTGCGCCTTCGATCCGGATCAGCTCGCCAACCCCGGCAAGGTCATGCCCTCCCCGCGGCTGTGCGGCGAGGTGCCCGGCCCCTATCGCCGCCACCCGCTGGAACAGGCGGGCGTGGCGGAGCGGTTCTAGTGGTCCGCCACGATCGTTCTCGAGGCCTGAGAGGCAGAGAGCCGATCGCGCACAACGCGCTCCTGAGTACGCTTTCGGTACCCCCACGAGCTTCGTGCGCGATTGAGTACCCCTAGCCTATGGAGAAGCGCAGCCCGTCGTCCACCGACGAGATATCCGAGCTGATCCAGGACGCGGCGCGCTCCGGCTCGACGGTGCGGGTGAGCGGCGGCGGGACCAAGCTCGGTTGGGGTCCGCCCGTGGAGGCCGACCTCGAGCTGTCCACCACTGCTGTGGATGAGGTTTTGGAGCACAACGAGGGCGATCTCACCGCGGTGCTGCAGGCCGGGGTGCCCCTGCACCGCGCCCAGGCTAAGTTCGCCGAAGAGTCGCAGATGCTGGCGCTCGACCCGCCTCTCGGAGAGCACGCCCAGGCGACCATCGGGGGAGTCGTTGCGGCTGCCGACCAGGGCCCTATGAGACATCGTTACGGGCCCGTACGCGATCAGGTCCTAGGCGTCACCCTGGTGTTGGCCGACGGCAGCGTCGTGCGCGCCGGCAGCAAGGTGATCAAGAACGTCGCGGGCTACGACCTCGCCAAACTGTTCTCCGGCTCGTTCGGCACTCTGGGCGTGATCGCGGAGGTCATCGTCAGGCTGCATCCGGCGCCCCAGGACCCGCTGACCGTCGTGGGGCGCTCGGACGACGCGCGCGCGCTCGCCGCCGGCGCCGCCCTCCTCGCTCACCGCTTGTTCGAGATCGAGGCCCTGGACGTGTTCTGGGATCAGGGCTCGGGCGAGGTGCTCGCCCTGGCGGCCGGCGGAGCGCCCGACAAGCAGGCCGCGATGTGTGCGGCCGCGTTCTCAGAAGCTGGGCTCGAAGTCTCGACCGAAGAAATTCGAGACCGATGGGCGCGCCAGCGCTCTATGCAGAGAGCCAAAGACGGTGCTGTGGTGAGGATCTCGGGACTTCCGGCTCAGCTCGAGCGCGTGCTCGAGCTGGCTCGCGCCGTGGGGGCGAGCGCGGTGGGTCGGGCGGGGGTAGGAGTCAGTTGGCTGAAGTTGCCCGAGGCCCCCGGGGATGAGCTTGTGGGTTCGATCGAAGAGATCCGTTCAGCCCTGGGCCCGTGGCCGGTGGCCGTGCTGGACGCCCCCGAAGCCGTGCGCGCCAAGGTCGATGTGTGGGGAGAACAGGACAAGGGGGTCGTCGAGCTGATGAGACGCGTCAAGCAGCGTTTCGATGGGGCCGGGGTGTTCAAGCCTGGCTATTTCGTGGGCGGCGTGTGATGGGCAGAGCCGCCACCGGTCAGCCCACCACCTCGCACCCAAGCAGCCGCTTCGCCTTCGACGACAAGAGGCCGCCTGCTCCCGAGCTCGTCGATGACTGCGTCCACTGCGGGTTCTGTCTTCCCACGTGTCCCACCTACGTGTTGTGGGGCGAAGAGATGGACTCGCCCCGAGGACGAATCGTGTTGATGAAGTCGGGGCTCGAGGAGGCGAACGAGCTGTCCTCCGAGATGGTCACGCACTTCGATCGCTGCCTCGGATGCATGGCGTGTGTGACCGCTTGTCCCTCGGGCGTGCAGTACGACAAGCTCATCGAGGCGACGCGCCCGCAAATCGAGCGCAACTACCGCCGCCCGCTGTTCGACAGGATGCTTCGCAAGCTGCTGTTCGCTACGTTCACGCACCCGGCGCGCCTGCGGGCGTTGCTGCCGGTCTTGGCATTGGCGCGCGCGCTCAAGTTCGAAGACCTCATGCGTCGAGTGCCTGCGAGCGCGCGGCTCGCGAGCTTCGCTCAGATGCTGTCGCTGGCGCCGAAGACGCCGGTGGGGGCCGCGCTGAAGAGGCTGCCCGAGCGCACTGTGGCACGCAGCACTAAGAGGGCCCGGGTTGGCCTCCTGCAGGGATGCGTCCAGAGGGTGTTCTTCGCAGACGTCAACCGTGCAACCAGCGAGGTGCTGGCGGCCGAAGGCTTCGAGGTCTTCGCGCCTGCGTCGGTGCGCTGTTGCGGCGCGCTCATGTTCCATACCGGCTATGAAGACGACGCGCTGGTGCTCGCTAGGAAAATGATCGAAGCGTTCGAGGATTGCGACTACGTGGCGGTGAACGCCGCCGGCTGCGGATCGTCGATGAAAGACTACGGGCACATCTTGGCGGATGATCCCGAGTGGGGCGAGCGCGCCGAGCGCTTTTCCGCCAAGGTGCGCGATGTGACCGAGCTTCTGTCCGAGTTCGATCCGGTCTCACCTCGGCACTCGCTGAACCTCAGAGTCGCCTATCACGATGCATGCCATCTCGCGCATGCTCAGAAAGTCCGCTCCGAGCCCCGCAGCCTGTTGTGCTCGATCCCGGGACTCGAGTTGGTGGAGCCGGCGGAATGGGAGTTGTGCTGCGGTTCCGCCGGAATCTATAACCTGCTCCAGACAGAAGCGGCCGAGGAGCTCGGTGTGCGCAAGGCCAATAACCTCATCGCCACGAATCCGGATGCCATCGCCGCCGGCAACCCCGGTTGTACGCTCCAAATCGCACGCTACCTCGAACAAGCGGGACGCGAAGTGCCCATCTACCATCCCATCGAGCTGTTGCATGCGTCGATATTCGAACGGAGGCTGTGAATGACCGGTACTGATGGCGTAGAGGTCCTCGGCCCCCTAGGAGGCCGAGCTAAGGAGATCGTTACCGACGAGGCGGTGGCCTTCCTGGCCGGGCTTCATCGTGAGTTCGACAAGACTCGCCAAGAGTTGCTCGAGGCGCGTCGGGCTCGGAGGTCGAAGCTCGCCGAGGGGGCATCGCTCGACTTCCTGCCCGAGACCAAAACCGTGCGCGACGGCGACTGGAACGTGGTGCCACCTCCTCATGACCTGCAGAACCGGCGCGTCGAGATCACGGGTCCGACCGATCGCAAGATGGTGATCAACGCTCTCAACTCCGGTGCGCGCGGATTCATGGCCGACTTCGAGGACTCGAACTCGCCGACCTGGAGCAACCTCGTCTCGGGGCAGGCCAACCTCATCGATGCGATCGAGAAGACGATCGACTTCAGTAGCCCGGAAGGTAAGGAGTACCGACTCGAGGACGAGGTCGCCACCTTGCTGGTGCGGCCGCGCGGCTGGCACCTGCCCGAGAAGCACGTGGTGGTGGACGGCGAAGTGATCTCGGGCGCGCTGTTCGACTTCGGTCTCTTCTTCTTCCACAACGCAAGGCGCCTGCTCGAGCGGGGTAGCGGGCCCTACTTCTATCTTCCCAAGATCGAAAGCCATCTTGAGGCGCGGCTGTGGAACGATGTCTTCGATCATGCCCAGGACGAGCTCGGAGTGCCGCGCGGCTCGGTCAAGGCGACGGTGCTCATCGAGACGGTACCGGCGGCCTTCGAGATGGAAGAGATCCTCTACGAGCTGCGCGAACATTCGGCCAGTCTCAACGCAGGCCGCTGGGACTATATGTTCAGCATGATCAAGTGTCACCGCACGCGCCCCGAGTTCGTGCTCCCGGACCGCAACTCGGTATCGATGACGCAGCCGTTCATGCGCGCTTACACTGAGCTGCTCGTCAAGACCTGTCACAAGAGAGGCGCGCACGCGATGGGCGGGATGGCTGCGTTCATCCCCAGCCGCAAGAACCCCGAGATAAACGACAAGGCACTGGCCAAGGTCACAGACGACAAGAAGCGCGAGGCGACCGACGGTTTCGACGGAACCTGGGTCGCCCATCCCGATCTCGTTGAGATCGCGACCAAGGAGTTCGACGAGGTCCTGGGCGAGCGCAGCAATCAGGTCGACAGACAGCGCGACGAGGTCTCGGTCAATGCCGAGGATCTACTCAACGTAAAAGCGACCGAAGGCGAGATCACCGAAGCGGGACTCCGCAACGACGTCAACGTCGGCATCCAGTACATCTCATCGTGGCTTAGAGGCAATGGGGCCGCCGCCATCTACAACCTCATGGAAGATGCGGCGACGGCAGAAATCGCGCGCTCGCAGGTGTGGCAGTGGGTTCACCACGGTGTGCGTTTGGAGTCGGGGACCCAGGTGACCGAGAGCCTGGTCAGAGACATAGCCAGAGACGAGCTCGACAAGGTCAGGCAGCAGGTGGGCGACGAGTTCTTCTACAACGAAGGCCGCCCGGACGAGTCACGGGAGCTGTTCGAACAGGTTGCGCTGTCCGAGGACTTCGTCGAGTTCCTGACCATCCCCGCCTACGAGTGCCTGGACTGATCCACCGAGCAAGGGGGCCGGGGTCAACGCGGCGTGAGGGGGCCGAGGCCGGGCGGTGGTCAAGCCAACCGCGGACTTCTGCCTACCGATTCTGGCGGGCAAAGCGAACAGTAGACATCTGACCCCTGCGTTGTAAGCCTAAAGCTCATGAATGTAGAAGGGCAGGTCAGAGGGCATGTTTCGGGTCGAAAGCGATTTTGTGGCGCGTATGTGGCGCTGGGGGTATCGAAACCTACGACGGCGCTGCCCTACGAGGGGCTCCCACGTCGGCCGGGGTAGCCGACTGCGGTTATCAGGGAGCAGACGCCTTCGTTCTTACCAGTCGGGCAGGAGATCGTGGGCCGTGCTCATCTTGAGCCGTGTCTGTCCCGTGCCATCCGCGTTCATGACGTAGATGTCTCCATTGCCCGACCGTCCGGCAGTATATCCAATAACCAATCGGGACTACTTGTCTCTACGCACAAGACGCAAATCATCTCTGTGAAGCCCAAATGGCGACGCTCGCTGTTCTCGTTGGCGACCGCCTTGCGCTCGGGATCGCATAGGGCGCTCCCGAGCTGATGGACCATCTGGCTGAGTTCTACAGGGCCGGGTAGAAGTTTCCGATGCGAGACGTGCCCGAGACAAAGGGCAAAGTCCCCTAGCGGCTTGCCCCCGGAACGCTTCGCGCGGTCAACTCCAGAAGTCGTCGGCTTTGGTTGTGTCTTCCTCGAAGGCCCAGAACTCTGTGACTTGTCCGTTCTCGAGGTGCAGTGTGTGCACGCCCCGCGCGTCGAGGGTTCTACCGCCGCGTTCGGCATGAGACTCGACCAAGACTACACCGTGCGTGTCGTTGGCGAGGACGTCGTGGACCTGTTGACTGAAGCTACCTTGGGTTTCCTCAAGGAGCTTGCCGAAGAACTGGAAGACCGTGTCCCGTCCCTCGTAGTCCCCAGACAGGATGTTGTTGCCGGGCTCGTGCCATACAATGCCCTCGGCGAACAGG
>DASRPA010000141.1:0-8564 GCA_035646635.1 Actinomycetota bacterium
GGGAAGTTCCCCAGCATCTCGCCCGTGCTCACGTCGAGCTCCTCCGAGAACAGCCCCAGGTCGTTCGCGCCCGCGCAGGTCCGCTCGAACACCGCGCGTGCCTCGTCGATGCGGCCCTGGCGTGCGAGGCATTCGACGAGCCAGAACGAGCAGCACAGAAAGCGGCCCTCGGTTCCCTCGAGCCCGTCGTGGGCGATATAGCGAAGCAGCAACCCGTCGCTCTCGAGCTCAGCCTTGATGGCGTCGGTGGTGCGGACCATGCGCTCGTCCCGCCACTCGACGAAGCCGTACTCGGGGAGAAGAAGGAGGGCCGCGTCCATATCCCTGCTGCCGAACGCCCGCACGAACACGCCCCGCTCGGGATCGTAGCCCTCAGTCTCCACCGCGTCGCGAATCTCGGAACGCGCCACCTTCCACGCCTCCAGGTCGCAGGGCAGATGTGCCCGCTCGGCGAGGTCGATGCCGCGGTCGATTGCAACCCAGCACATGACCTTCGACTGCACGAAGTGCAATGGCTCGCTGCGCACCTCCCAGATGCTCTGGTCGGGTTTCTTCCACACCTCTGCGGCGCGCTCGACGAGTTGGCTCAAAAAGCTCCAGTAGTGCGGCGTGATGTGCTCTCCGCGCCCGTGTCTCGTCGCCGCGACCTCGAGCATTACTCCATAGACATCGTGCTGGGACTGTGTGTAGGCGGCGTTGCCGATACGGACAGGCCGGGAGCCTCGGTAGCCGTCGAGCTCCAAGCTCAGCTCGGTGAGCCGGTGCTCTCCGCCACACCCGTACATGATCTGTAGCTCGTCGACCGAGCCAGCCGCGCTGCGCTCGACGAAGCGAGCGAAGCCTGAGGCCTCCTTGACGAAGCCGAGCTCGTGCAGGGAACGCAGAGTGAACGCGGAGTCTCTGATCCAGCTGAAGCGGTAGTCCCAGTTGCGCTCGCCGCCGGGTGTCTCGGGCAACGATGTCGTGGGAGCGGCGACGATGGCGCCGGTCGGGGCGTGGGTAAGGCCCTTGAGCACCAGCGCCGAACGAAGCGCCTCCTCGGTCCGGGGATCCTGGGTCCTGCATTGCCGGGCCCAGTCCCGCCACCATGAAACGGTCCCATCGAGCCGAGCGTCGAGCTTCTCGGCCGTCGGCCGTGAGGGGGCAGGGCCGTCGAGCAATTCCGGGGGGACGAACTGCAGCGACAGCCGGGCTCGCTCCCCGGTGCTTACGACAACCGTTCCTTCGAGATCGTGCAGGCCGGCGGGCCCCAGTTCCGCGTCGGTCCAGATCACGAGTCCGGCGGCGCCGCCGATGGCGCCGAAGAGGCCGTCCTCCTCCTGCCGGATCCAGGGGCGGATGGACCCGTAGTCGAAACGGGGACTGATCGCTATCCCCAGCTCGACGCGGCCCTCGACCCCCTCGACCACGCGCACCAACTGCCGGTGAGGCTTCGAGCGACCTCCGGGCCGCATCGAGAAGAAGTCCAGCAAACGAGCTCGCCCGGAGGCGGTTACAAAGGTCGTTTCGAGCACGAGGGTGCGATCGAGGTAGCGCCGCGTGACTGCGAGCTCCTCGGTCGAAGAGATGCAGCAAAAGCCGCCTTCGTTCCAGTCCAGCAGGCGGCCGAAGACGCTCGGAGAGTCGAAGCGGGGCAGGCAGCACCAGTCGATCGCTCCCGCCCTCGACACGAGCGCCGCCGAATGGCAGTCGGAGATGAAGCCGTAGTCGGCTATCGGCGGGTAGCGCACGCCGGTCACACGCGCGGCGTCACCCACAGGTTGTCCGCAAGCCGCGGCCCCAGCGCCACCTGCCGCCCCGCCACCTCAAGGAGCCGGGTCCCGTCGGGCGCCACCGCCACCAGCGTGAGCTCACGCCCCGGCAGCAGCTGGTTTTCCTCGAGGTAGAGGAGGACATCGTGATCGAGCTCGATGTCCTCGAGCAGCCGAGTCAGGAGTCCCACGTCCCCCTCTTCCATGCGGGCGACGGGGCGCAGGTCGGACCACGAAACCGCCGACGCCTCGCCCGGAATGGGATTGCCGTGCGGGCAGGTGGCCTCACCTTCGAGGCGCTGCAGGATCGCCTCCTCGACCTCCGGTGTCATGACCTTCTCCCAGTCCTCGGCGAGGTCGTGGCACAGGTGCCAGCGGATGCCGAGGATGTCCACGAGCATGCGCTCCGCGAGCCGGTGGCGGCGCACCAGCGTCTCGGCGAGCACTCGTCCGCGCCCCGTGAGCTCGAGGTCGCGGCCCCCGTGCACCTCCACGTAGCCCTCGGCCACTAAACGCTTGACGCCCTCGGAGACCGTCGCGGGGGCCAGTCCCAGGCGCTCAGAGATGCGTGCCTGGAGGATTCGCTGACCCTCCTCCTCGAGCTGAAAGATCACCTCCAGGTAATCGCGCAGAGCGGGGTTCAGGTTCCGCAGCTCCGGAGTGGGAAGCGCCATGCTTGGATTGTAGGCTGAACAAGGTGAACAAAAAGGGCCGTCCCAAGCTGTTGCTGCTCGACGGCCATTCGCTTGCATTTCGTGCCTTCTACGCCCTCCCAGAGGACCTGCAGACCACCGACGGCACTCATACGAACGCGGTCTATGGGTTCACTTCGATGCTCATCAAGCTGCTGCAGGAGCAGCGACCGAACCTGCTGGCGGCCAGCTTCGATTTGGGCGCGCCGCTCGAGCGCACCGCGGAGTTTTCGGACTACAAGGCGACTCGCACCGAGGCCCCCTCCACCTTCGGCCCCCAGCTACCCCTGATCCGCGCGGTCCTCGATGTCCTCCAAGTCCCGATCTTCGAGCTCCCCGGACACGAGGCGGACGACATCATCTCGTTCCTCGCCAAAAAGGCGGTCCTCGAAGGAATCGACGTCCGCATCGTCACCGGCGACCGGGATTTCTTTCAGCTCGTGAACGACGACATCAAGGTCCTCTATAACCGGCGCGGGATCACCGACATCGTCGAGATGGACCGCAAGGCGGTCGAGAAGCGCTACGGCGTGCCCCCGAAGAAGTATGTCGACCTGAAAGCGTTGGAGGGCGATTCCTCCGACAACCTGCCCGGCGTCCCCGGGGTGGGAACGAAGACGGCGGCGAAGCTCGTGCAGCGCTACGGCTCCGCAGAGGAGGCCGTCGCCCACGCCGACGAGCAGACCACCAAGCTCGCCGCCAACCTTGCGGCCCATGCCGAGCAGGTGGTGCTCAACAAGAAGCTGTCCACTCTCGCCGAGGTGCCGCTCGAGGTCGACGTCTCAGACCTCGTGATGAAGCCGTGGGACATGGACGCGGTCAGGGAGCTGTTCTCCTCACTCGAGTTCCGCAGCCTGCTGGAGCGACTGATGTCCGATCTTCCCGAGGCGGCCGAGGGCGAGGGGACGCCGTTCGAGCTCGACATGCGGGTTGTGTCCTCTGTGGAGGAGCTGGCCGAGCTGGCGGCCGAGCTTCAGGGGGCCGAGCTTCAGGGGTTCGACGGCATCGCCCTCGACGTGGCCGCCCCAGGCCCCAGAAAGCCGCCCCGCTCGGTGGCTCTGGCGTGGGGAACGGACCAGGCCGCGTTCGTCCCTCTGGGCCCGCCCGGCGTTTCCACCGAGGAGCTCGCACAGGCCCTGACACCGGTGCTGTCGGACGCCTCCATCCCCAAGCTCGCGCACGGTGGGCGCGCCGTCCTGCTGTCGCTGCGGGCGGCCGGCATCGAGCTCGCGGGGGTGAGCTCTGACGTGGAGATCGGGGCTTATCTGCTCGACCCCGGGGGCCAGCCCTTCGAGCTCGACGAGCTTGCCCGCAAGTACGCGGGCCGGGCGCTGCGAACTGCCGGCGAGGAGCCGCCGGCGGCGGACGAGGGGGCACAGCTGGCGCTTGAGCACGAGGCCGACGACGAGGCCCGCGCTCTGGCCTCTTGCCTCAGGGCCCGAGCCGTCTTCGAGGTGTCGGTTGCGCTCCACCAGGAGCTCGACAGGCTCGGCATGGCCGCGCTCTACCGGGACATCGAGCATCCTCTGATCGAGGTTCTCGCCGCCATGGAACAGGCAGGGGTTCGCATCGACCTCGACTATCTGGGCGCCATGGCGCAAGAGCTGGACGCACGCATCACTAAGCTCGAGGACGAGTGCTACGAGCTCGCCGGCGAGCGACTCAACCTGGGGTCTCCGACTCAGCTTCGCACCCTGCTCTACGACAAGCTCGGGCTCAAGACGAGGCGGCGCACCAAGACGGGTCTGTCGACCGACGTCAGGGCCTTGCAAACGCTGGTTGAAGAGCACCCCTTCGTGCCGAAGCTTCTCGAGTACCGGGAGCTCGCCAAGCTCAAGAACACCTACGTCGACGCCCTGCCCCCGCTGGTCGATCCACAAGACGGGCGCCTGCACACGAATTACGACCAGACCGCGACCACCACCGGGCGGCTGTCGAGCACGAACCCGAATCTGCAGAACATCCCGGTCCGCACGGAGATCGGCAAGCGCATACGGCGCGCCTTCATCCCCGAACCCGGCTGCTTCCTGCTCTCCGCCGACTACTCGCAGATCGAGCTCAGGGTCATGGCGCACCTCTCCGGAGACGAGATCCTGCTCGATGTGTTCGCAGCGGGCGAGGACATCCATGCGGAGACGGCCGCCCGAATCTTCTCGGTGGAGCGCTCGGCGCTCTCCAATCGCCAGCGCTCGGTGGCCAAGATGGTGAACTACGGGCTGTCCTACGGGATGGGGGCCGCGGGGCTGGCCGAGCGCTTGAACGTTTCGGTGCCGGAGGCCCAGGAGGTGATCGACGCCTACCTCACCCAATTCTCGGGCGTGTCCAGCTTTCTAGAGCAGATCGTGGCGCACGCCCATGCCGACGGCTTCACCACGACGATGTTCGGACGCCGACGCTACCTGCCCGAGCTGGGCTCGGGCAATCCCCGGGTGCGAGCCATCGGCGAACGCCAGGCTCTGAACGCCCCCATTCAGGGCAGCGCCGCCGACATTATGAAGCTGGCGATGATCGCGGTGGAACGATCGCTCGAAGAGCAGACCCCCGGCGCGCGCATGATCCTGACCGTCCACGACGAGCTCGTCTTCGAGGTCGAGCAGGGCCGCGAGCAGGAGGTGGGTGAGCTGGTGGAGCGGGCCATGACCGGAGTGTGCGACATGAAGGTCCCACTGGCGGTTGATCTCTCCTGGGGGGCGACTTGGTCCGACGCCAAGAGCTGAGCTCCCTCTACCGCGACCGCAGCGGAGTTTCGGAGGGGGCCGACTGGGGCCTCATCGGGGGTTTCCTGGTGATCACCGCACTGGGCCTTTTGGACCTGATCACGATGATCTACCTGTTGGGCGCCCTGGTCGTCGGAAGCATGATCGCTGCCGCCCTCAGCACCCCGCGGCGCACAGTCGCGGTCTCACTCTATGCGGTTGCCTGGGCCCTCTTACTGGGTGCCCCCGACCACTGGACCGCCGCTCATTTTCTGCGCATCTCGATCAACATCATGGGAGGAGCGATCGGTTACTCGATTGCCATGCTGCGGGTCACCAGAGAGGAGGCGCTGCGGCGCATGATTCGCATCGCCGAGATCGCCCAGCGGACCGTGTTGCGGCCCCTGCCGGATGCACTTGGCGAGGCCGAGCTGGCGGTGCGCTACGCGTCTGCCGCAGAAGAGGCGCTGATAGGGGGCGACCTCTACGATGCGGTCGAGACGCCGCATGGGCTCAGGGTCATCGTCGGTGACGTGCGCGGCAAGGGGCTCGACGGCGTCCGTCTGGCGTCGGTCGTCCTGGGCACTTTCCGGGACGCCGCCTTCACACGATCCCTACTGGTAGACGTCGTCGCCGCCGTGGACGAGTCCGTCGGCCGCTACGTGGGAGACGAGGACTTCGTCTCGGCCGTGCTAGTGGAGCTCTCGGGCCACGAGATCAGGGTCGTCAACCTCGGCCATCCTTCGCCGCTTCGCTACCGGCTCGGGGCGGTCGACCTGCTCGATCCGCAAGTGCGCTCGGCTCCCTTCGGGCTTTCCCCCACCCCGCAGGTGGAGACCTTCGCCGTGGCCACAGGCGAGCGCATCCTCCTTTACACCGATGGGGCGACCGAGTGCCGGGACCCCGACGGCGCCTTCTTCGATCTCGAGAGCGGAGCCCTGAAGGCCCTCGAGTCCCCCAATCTGAGCGGCGCCCTCGACGCCCTCATCGAGGACCTGACGCGTCACTGCGGAGGCTCCCTGTCCGACGACGTGGCCCTGGTGCTGCTCGCGCCTCGGCCCGCTCGTTGATGCGGGAGCGGGCCGAGGGCGTAAGTCGAATCGAGCGGGTTTAGCAGTAGAAGGTGCGGCGAGCACGGCTCGGGAGGTGATCCACATCGCCCTTGAACCAGACGACCACCCTGCAGCGCTTGGTCCTGGCAGGCCGGCGGAACTTCGTGCGGTAGCCGCTCTCACGGATCCCGTCGGCGTCGCGGTCGATGCCGGAGCCCAGCAGCGGCCGCTTGGTGCGCACCGAGACCCAGGCGCCGCTGCGCCGCTTCTTGAGCACGACCTTGACCTTGGTACCGCCGTGGGCCGGCGTCAACAGTCCGTTGACCCGGATGCGGCTGGGGCGCTTGCGAGCTCGAAGCGAGAGCTTGGAGGCAGCCCTGTCGTCGTTGGTGATCGTGCCCACGCCGGTGCCGTCTCCGAGGTCGGCCAAGAGCCGCGAGTAGGCGAGCACCTGGTTCCGCTGCTTGCTGGTCGGACACCTGGCGCCGTCCACCAGGACCCGGAGGTAGCCGCCCACCGGCTCGCGCATCACATTGGGCCAGGCGTAGTCGCCGCCCGCCGCGGGGCCGATCTCGGTCACATCTGTCCCCCAGGAACTTCCCGTGCGGGCCCTCGACACCACCGAGTTCGTGGTGCGGTTGACCATGACCAGCAGGGCATTGTCTCCGCTGGTGTGAACGACGGCCGGGTTGGCATAGCCGCTCGAGGTTGTGAGCTCGGTCGCGGCGGTGTTGCCGCTGCTCGAGAAGCGGATCGCCTTGACCACGTGTGCCGAGGTGTCGCTCTCGCCGACCGCGATGATGTCGCCTGAGCTCAGCGCCACGGCCGTCGGTTTCGCCTTGCGAGCGATGCTGACGCTCGCCGACCCCGACGTCCAGCTCGTCAGAGCGGCGCTGGGGGAGTGGGCGAAAAGCTTGAGCTTGCTGGTGCGGGCGACCACCCGCATCCCCTGGGCGCTGGGCACCAGGGTCCCCGCGGTGTTGGCAACTGAGCCGGTGTAGAGCGCAGTGGTCTGGACCAGGCTCGGAGTGTCGCTGTCGAGGCTCGAGAGGCCTGCGACCACGAGCTGGTACTGAGTGTCGCCGGTCCGCCGGACCCAGCTCAGTACTGCGCGCGGCCCGCTCGAGGTGTCCTCGAAGGCCATATCGACGCGCACGTTGCCGCGGCCCTCGGGCTCGAGATTGACCTCTGGGCCCACGCTCGGCCCCAGTGGGCTGTCGAGGTCGGAGAGCCGGCGCATCTTGACGGCAGAAACTTTCTTGTAGTCGTATCCCGCGTAGACCACCCAGGCGCGCTCGGCCCCCAAGCTGTCGCGTCCCACTACGATGGATGCGGTGCGGTCGTTGGCGATGTCGCCGGGCGCGAGGAGCTGTCCGTTGGGGACACCGCGCGTGTCGTCTCTCCACGTGGAGGAGCCTGCGTCGCGCCACTTGAGCTGTTGGCCGCTGCCGTGGGGGTCGTAGACCACCAGCACCCGGCCCCCTGCGGTCACCGCCGTGCGGCGGTTTCCGGCGTAGAAAGTCGGGTTGCTGGAGCCGCCGTTGCAGCTCGAAGCAACCTCTGTGAGGTCCGGGTCGGCGGCGCTCGCCGCCGGGGCGCTGGTGGCCAGCGTGGCCGTCACCAGCGCGGCGAGAATCAGGCCCAAGCGAGCTCGCCTTCGGCCTCTAGGACGTGCGTTCACAACAAGCCCCCGTTTCGTCACTACCCCATGTCCGGCACAATATCATTTGTCACGAATTGTACCGAGTCTTGTCGGTTCCCCGTAGTCCAAACTGTAGGCGGGCTCGCCCCGGAGCTGAATAGCCCAAATGGGTGGTTTTTCGGGTGGTTTGACGTACGTTGGGTCCCTGTTGGCCCGGCCGGTCTCGGCAGGCCAGATCTGAGCCCGGCCCCGGCCCCCGGGCGCGGGCTCCCCGGCCCCTCGAGCCCGGTACTCAATAGCGCGTGCAGCACTCCTGTGTACCGAATCGTTACCCCAGAGCGCGTAACGCGCGCGCGACTTCTTGGCGAGGCGCTGCGCTACGCCTCCGCCGCCGAAGAGGCGCTCATCGGGGGCGACCTCTACGATGCGGTCGAGACGCCCCATGGGCTCAGGGTCATCGTCGGCGACGTGCGCGGCAAGGGTCTCGACGGTGTCCGCCTGGCGTCGGTCGCACTCGGCACTTTCCGGGACGCCGCCTTCACTCGATTCCTTCTGGTAGACGTCGTCGCCGCCGTGGACGAGGCGGTGGGCCGCTACGTGGGTGACGAGGACTTCATCTCGGCCGTGTTGTTGGAGCTCTCGGGCCACGAGATCAGGGTCGTCAACCTCGGCCATCCTTCGCCGCTGCGCTACCGGCTCGGGGCGGTCGACCTGCTCGATCCGCAAGTGCG
>DASRPA010000142.1:0-9309 GCA_035646635.1 Actinomycetota bacterium
CTCAAGCTCCCCGCCCCCGGCGGACTGCCCCCCGGCCACTTCAGGCTCGGGCCTGGCATCCGATGCTCCGGGGATGTGGTTGTCTGGTCGGCTAATGAGCAATCAACCGCCCGCTTCGGGCTCTCAACGAGGTTTGGCCCCAAAACGACCGTATGGGGCGTTTCCAGGCCAAAGTTCGCCGGCCCTGGCTGCCGCGGCCCTCGTCGCCCTCGTGATCCTGTTGCTCCTGCTTCTCCCGGCCCCGGCCCACGCCTCTCGAACCGTGATCATCACCGGCGGCGGCTGGGGGCACGGCATCGGCATGTCGCAGTACGGCGCGCTGGGGCGTGCCCGGCTCGGCAAGAGCGCTCGGGAGATCCTGACTCACTACTACTCGGGCGTTGCGGTGGGCGCTGCGCACATGCCCCACCGGATCCGTGTCGGCCTGCTCCAGTACCGGAGCTCGATCAAGTTCCAGGGCTATGCCAAGAGGCCGGGAGGAGGCCGCGTCGAGCTCCGGCTGCGGGGATCGACGGGGTCTTTTGCAGCCGGGCCGGCCGGCACCAACTGGCGCCTGGAGGCGAGCCCCGCCGGCGGAATGCGCATCTACAAGGACGGCAAGCAGGTCGTGCGCAGCGGCAGGACCGTGTTCGCTCGCAGCAGAACCCTGGTGGTGGTCTTCAGGAAGTTCGGGACCATCCTCAGCGTCGCGGGCAAGCCCTACGATTACGCGCTCGGCCGGCTCAAGGCAGGCTGGTACTCCTCGGACACGTGTGCGGCCGGCAACTGCCTGAGGCTGGTCGCGTCGCTGTCGATGCAGCACTACCTCTATGGGCTGGGCGAGGTGCCCTCTTCGTGGCCCGCCCAGGCGCTTCGGGCGCAGGCGATAGCGGGCCGCACCTACGCCTATCGCAAGGTGGTCACCGACGGCCAGGACCGCTATCCGTGCGGCTGCGCGGTCTACGACTCGACTCTCGATCAGGCCTACATTGGGGACGCCAAGCGCACCGGCTCGGGTGTCTACTGGGACGACTGGAAGGGTGCCGTCGACTCCACCAAGGGGAAGATCGTCACCTACGGCGGGCAGCCGATAACGGCCCTCTACTCATCTTCATCCGGAGGTCACACCGAGCACAACGAGAACGTCTGGGGCGGGACTGCCTACCCGTACCTGCGTGGCGTGCGCGACCGGGCTGATGCGGTCGCCGACAACCCCAACCACAGCTGGAGGTTCACGATGCCGTGGAAATCGTTCTCGGCCCGCCTCAACTCCTATTACGGAGTTGGTGAGCTCAAGCGCTTCTCCCTGCTCAAGCCGTTCGGAGTGTCGGGCCGCGTCACCGTTCCCAAGGCCACAGGAGGAGGCGTCAAGATCGTCGGCGGCGCCCAAACCGTGCGCACCAGCGGCTGGTCGATAAGGTCCGCGCTGGCACTCAAGGACTCGCTGTTTCGAGTAAAGGTCGTCTACGACGTGGCGGCGGAGTTTCACGGCAGCCACGCTCTCGAGGCCAGCGAGGCCGACTTCGCCGCCGGGCCCGTCCGCCGCATGGGCTCGGGCGACCTGGTCCAGGATCTGCCGGGCGGCAGACTCACGCTCAACCGGCGCCGAGACGCGGTGGTGTGGCAGCACGGCCCCCTTCTCGAGGCCTATCTCGAACAGGGCGGCGCCCGCAGCCCGCTCGGCCTCCCGGTCACGGGCATTTGGGGCCGGGGCCCATTTCTGGGAGCCACTTACGAGGACGGACTGCTCCTGTGGTCGCGTACCACAGGCGCCCATGCCGTCCCCGCCGCCCTGCTGCGGGCCTATCGCCGGTACGGCGGCCCCTCCGGAGAGCTCGGTCTGCCGGTCGCCGACGTGCTCGAGACTCCGGAGCGGATGCAAAGGTTCGAGCAGGGAGTGATCTCCGAGAGGCCCTCGGGGTCCCTGCGAGTGCTGGTGCGGGACTCGTAGCGCCCACTAGACTCCCCGTCCATGTCACCAGTCGGCTTCGCACCCCGCACAGAGGGGTTCTGGAGCACGCTCCTGATGCTGTTCGTGAGCGTGGCCTTAGCTTTCGGCGGCCAGCTCATGCTCAAGGCGGCCATGAACGAGATCGGCCGCATCGGCGCCCAGGAGCTGGGATCGTTGGGCAGCACCGTGGCGCGCGCCGCGCGCGAGCCGAGGCTCTGGACGGGGCTGACCCTGTTCGCCGTCTCCGCTCTGTTTTGGCTGGTCGTGCTGTCGCGCGTCCCGTTGTCGGTCGCCTATCCCTCGGTGGGGATGTCCTATGTCTTCGTGGTGCTGTTCTCCCGCCTGTGGCTTCACGAGCACGTGCCGCCATTGCGCTGGGTCGGCGTCGGCATCGTGGTGGTCGGAATCGTCCTCGTCGGTCTCTCTTTCAACCGGACCCCCGGCTAGTCATGCGCATCCTGGTCACGGGCGCCGAGGGCTTTGTGGGCGGGCTTCTCGCCGCCTCCCTCAGAGGCGACGGTCACGAGGTCTTTGCCCTGTCACGGCGCGGTTCCCAGGGGATGCTCGAGTGCGACCTCACGGACCCTCAGGCTGTCGCTCGCGCGGTAAAGACGAGTGCTCCCGATCTGGTCTTTCACCTTGCCGCCCAGGCCAGCGCGGCCCGCTCCTGGACCGAGCCGGCGCTCACCTACGAGGTAAACGTCACCGGGACCCATCTCCTGCTGGAGGAGCTGAGGGGGACCGCCCCGGCGGCACGCGTGCTGCTCGCCTGTACCTCGGACGAGTACGGCGCCGTAGCCCCCGAGGATTGCCCCATCGACGAGGACACACCCCTGCGCCCGCTGTCGCCCTACGCGGTCAGCAAAGTGGCCGAGGAGTGGCTCGGCCAGATGTTCTTCTCGGCCTTCGGGATGGCGGTGGTCGCAACGCGCGCGTTCATGCACATCGGGCCCGGCCAGCCCCCACGCTTTGCAACCGCAGACTGGGCGCGGCGGATCGCGCTCGCCGAAGCGGGCAAGGCCGCGCCGATGATCACGACGGGAAACCTGGCGCTGAGGCGTGAGCTCGGCGACGTGCGCGACGTGGTCGCTGCCTACCGGGCCGCGCTGGACTACGGGTCGGCGGGCGAGGTCTACAACGTTGCGACCGGCGAGGCCCCCACGCTCGAAGAGGCGCTCTTGCTTCTGGTGGGCATGTCCGAGACCGAGTTCTCGATGGAGGTCGATCCCGCCCGCATCCGTCCGGCCGACCCCCCGATCCTGCAGGGCGACGCCTCAAAGCTCGAGCACGTCACCGGGTGGGCGCCCAAGCACCGTCTCGAGGACACTCTCGCCGAGGTGCTCGACTACTGGCGACAACGGGTACGCGAGGGCTTGGAAGGGTGAAGGCGCTCATCCTCACGGGCGGCTTCGGGACCCGTCTCAGGCCGCTTACGCACACCCGGCCCAAGCACCTGCTCCCGATCGCCAACCGGCCGCACATCGAGCACGTCTTCGACCTCCTCGTGAGGCAGGGCATCTCAGACGTCGTGCTCCTGACCTCCTATCTCGCCGAGGCCTTCGCTCCCGCCATCGAGCGCGGGGGACAAATGGGGCTCCATGTCGAGGTCACCCACGAGAAGGAGCCCCTGGGTACCGCCGGGGCCATCAAGAACGCGCAGAGCCTCGTTTCAGAGGAAGCGCTGCTCGTCTTCAACGGCGACATCCTGACCGACATCGACCTCTCCAAGGTGGTCGAGTGGCACCGCCGCCGGTCCGCCGAAGCCACGATCCTGCTCACGCCGGTCGAGGACCCATCCGCCTTCGGCGTGGTGCCCACCGAGCCCGACGGCAGGGTGCTCGGCTTCATCGAGAAGCCACCCGCCGGCACCGCGACCACGAACCTCATCAACGCCGGGGTCTATGTCTTCGAGCCCTCGATTCTCGACCGCATCCCGGCGGGCGAGGTGTGGTCGGCCGAGCGCCAGCTCTTCCCGCAGCTGGTGGAGGAGGGCGCGGCCCTCTACGCTCTCGGCGGCGACTCTTACTGGATGGACATAGGCACGCCCCAGAAGTACCTCGAGGCGAACCTCGACGCGCTCGCCGGACGCTTCGTCACCGATGCGGTGGCAGAGCCGGGAGCGGGGGCCGTTGTGACGGGCTCGGGCGTCGAGGTCCACCCCGGCGCCGTGGTAGCCGACGCCTGCCTGGGGGCCGGCGCCCGCCTCTCCGAGGCCACGGTCGAACGCTCGGTGCTCCTGCCCGGTGCGGTGGTGGGGGAGGGCGCCGTAGTCAGGGGAGCCGTGCTCGGCGAGGGCGTGGTCGTGGAGGCGGGGGCCGAGGCCCTAGACGTCACGGTCGCCGACCACGAGGTCCTCGCAGCCTCCGGCTAACCCCCAACCGCGTTTTGAGCGCCGGAGAGTGCCCTTTAGGGCACCCTGAGGCCCACAAAACCCCAACCGCGTTTTGAGCGCTTCTCGGTGCATTTTTTTTCTGCACTCTGACGCCCACAAAAACTCCGAAGCCGGGGGGCCGCGGCGAGGGTCTTGTAACGTACTCGGGCAAAACGGACGAGGACTGCCGGATAGGCGAGACCATCCTTGACCCGCAACCCGGCCAAGGCCCCCGCCACCCCGCCCGGTCCACCAAAGAAGGGCCCAGACATGGCAGAAGTAACACGGAAGAGACGCGGCGAGATCGTCCGGGGAGTGTTCGAGGTGCTTGCGGACGAGCCGGAGGGCCTCCAGGTTCAGGACGTGATCGAGCGCGTCCGCGAGCTGGTGCCCCCAACCCCTTACGAGGCCGCCGAGTGGCCGAACCTGCCCGGCCAGCAGCGCTATCCCAGGTATGTCCAGTTCCACACGATCCCCGCCGCTAGGGCCGGATGGCTTGTCAAAGACAATGGCATTTGGAGGTTGACCGAAAAAGGCAGAACGGCCCTGGCACAGTTGGTGGACCCGGAAACCCTTCAAAAGACGGCTGAACAGAAATACCGGGAGTGGAGGAGCCAACAAGCCGAACCAACCCCCCTGAACCAGCGCTGGCAGCTCGTCCTACGCGCGCTCGAAGCGATGCCGGACGGTACCTGGACCAGCTACAAAGACCTCGCTGAGCTGACGTCCAAGCGATGGGCGTAGGTCACTTCCTGGCGACCAATCCGGCCGCCCACCTCGGCTACCGCGCGCTACGGGTCAACGGCTCGGTCTCGCCCGACTTCACCTGGAATGACCCTTCGAAGACCGACCTCCCGCAAGACCTCCTTGCCGCCGAAGGAGTGGAGTTCGATCCCCAGGGCCGAGCGGCTCAAGCGCAGCGAATCGACGCCGCTCGCTTCCGGCAGTTGCTCGGCCTTCCCGCTCTGGCGCAGCGGGCGTGGCTTGTGAGGGGCTCGAGCGTCGACGGGACGAACCTCGTGTCGACGTGGCTCGCAGACGGCTTCTGCTCGCTGCAGGCCAAGCACCTCGGCCCGGTCGAGGCGGGGATCGGCCGGGACGCGCTGCAAGCGATTGTCGAGGACAACTATCGGGCGATCTCCTACAGCGCGCGCTCCGACAAGGTCAAAGAGTTCCACGCCTTCTTGTCCGAGATGAAGACCGGCGACGTTGCCGTCACCACCGCCGGGGGCCGGGTGTGCATCGGCACTATCATCGGCGAGGCGACCTACCTCGACAGCCCCGGGGGGCGCTCCAATCTGCGCCGCGATGTCGAGTGGGACGACGCCGCCCACAGAGTCGACGAGGCTCCCGCTGCCCTAAGCAGCAAGCTCAGTGTCCAGCACGACGTCGTCGAGCTCACCCAGCAGCTCGCCGAGATCGCCAAGCTGAGGGCGCATCAGCCGGTGGACCCGGAGGCCACCCTCCCCGACGTCACCGCCGAGCTTGCCGATGCCTTGCTCGTCGAGCGGGCGTGGCTCCAGGAATGCGTCGAGCTGCTGCGCGCCAAGCGCCAGCTCATCTACTACGGGCCTCCCGGCACCGGCAAGACCTACATCGCACAGGAGCTGGCGAAAAGCCTCGTCGGACGCGAGAGCACGAAGCTCGTGCAGTTCCATCCGGCCTACAGCTACGAGGACTTCTTCGAGGGGTACCGGCCGGAGGGCTCGGCGGACGGTCAGGGCATGAGGTTCAAGCTCACGGCCGGGCCCTTTCGGCGGCTGGTCGAGACCGCCCGTGAGCATCCGCAGCAGCCGCACATCCTCATCATCGACGAGATCAACCGGGCGAACCTCGCCAAGGTCTTCGGGGAACTCTACTTCCTGCTCGAGTATCGGGACGAGGCCATCGACCTCCTCTACTCGTCGTCCGACGAGCAGGGCTTCACCCTTCCCAAAAACGTCTACATCATCGGCACGATGAATACGGCCGACCGCTCGATCGCGCTGGTCGACTCAGCGATGAGGCGCCGCTTTGCGTTCGAGTCGCTGCACCCAAATGACGAGCCGGTCAAGGGCCTGCTGGCGCGCTGGCTCGAGCGCGAGAAGCTGCCCGACATTGCCGCCCGGCGGCTGGCGGCGCTCAACGAGCTCATCAAGGACCCCGACTTCAAGATCGGGCCCTCCTATCTGATGTCGCGCTCTTTGCACGACGACGGTCCAGGAATGGAGCGGGTATGGCGCACCTCGATCCTGCCTCTTCTCGAAGAGCACCACTACGGGGAAGGCAAGGACGTGTCGCGGGAATACGGCCTCGAGGCCGTGGACAAACTGCTGGATGCGCAGGAGACCTCCCCAGCCTCCGAGGAGTAGTGGACACCGCACTCCGCCTCCACGAGCTGGGGGATCCGATCGAGGTCTCGCTGAGCCTCGCTGCCGGCGCCAACCTGGCGAGCTCCGGAGTGGTGGCCGCGGCTCAGTCACTCACCCCGGGGTTGTGGACGGTGCAGGCGAAGTCGCTGGTCGGCGTCGCCCACGTAGCGGGCATTGAGGTGTGGATCAAGCCCAAGGTGGACATCGCCCGGATCGTTTTCATGCTCGGCTACGCGCGCGACCCGAAGGGATGGCGCGACCAGGACGTTGGCCTCGAGCCGCAACAGGAGCTCATGCCCGCGCTGGCCCACACCTTCGAGCGGCAAGCCGATCGCGCCCTACAGCAGGGACTCTTGCAGGGTTACAAACGGATCGAGGACAGCCTCCCGGTGCTTCGCGGGCGCCTGCGGGAGGCCGAGCAGCTAAAGCGCCGCTTCGGACTCCCCATGCCGTTGGAGGTCGCCTTCGACGATTTCACCATCGACATCCCCGAGAACCAGTTGCTTCTAGGCGCGGCTCGCCGATTGTTGCGCCTGCCGCGCGTGCCCGTGGAGGTCAGGCGCCGGCTGGTGCGGCTCGCATCGAAGATGTTCGACGTCACCGAGCTGGTGCGTGGCCATGGCCTCCCGCAGTGGACGCCGAGCCGGCTCAACGTCCGCTACCACGTCGCCCTGCGCCTAGCTGAGATGGTGCTGCACGCCACCTCCGCAGAGCAGGTCTCAGGGCCCGTGCGCGTCAACGGCTTCCTCTTCGACATGGCGGTGATCTTCGAGGACTTCGTGACCGTCGCGATGTCGGAGTCACTGGCGCGCTACGGGGGCCGGGCCGCGCCCCAGGATCCTCAGCACCTCGACGCCGCCGCAAAGATAAGGATGAAGCCGGACCTCGTGTGGTACTCGGGGCCCCGGGCGGCTGCGGTAATCGACGCCAAGTACAAGGCCGAGAAGCCGTCGGGGTTCCCAGGCGCAGACCTCTACCAGATGCTCGCCTACTGCACCGCCCTGGGCCTTGAGCGCGGTGACCTCGTTTACGCCAAGGGCAACGAGGTCGCCGCCACCCACACCGTGCGCAACGCGGGGGTGGAGATCGTGCAACATGCCCTCGACCTCTCGCAGCCTCCGAAGCTGCTCCTTGACCAGGTCGCCGATATAACGCGGAAGGTGGTCGAGGGTTCGGCCTCCGAGCCCCCCCATCCGCGTTTTGAGCGCCCCAGCGAGCAGTTTTCTGCACGCTGGGTCCCATAAAACCGTACAAAGTCCCTATCCTGGATTCAGTGAGCGAGCTGTGGACTCCCCGAGACATGGACCGCCGGCGTTTCTTGCGCCTCGGCGCGGCCTCCGCCGGGGCGCTGCTGGTGGCCTGTTCGGTGGACGAATCGGGTCCTTCGAATACGGACGGGGGAGGAAATGGGGGGCCGCGGCCCCCTCCCGGCGCGCTGGGCCGCCCTCTCGAGGACCCCGGCGGGATGCTCGACCTCCCGCGCGGCTTCCAGTACCGCGTCTTGTCCGAACCGGACACAGCGCTGGCGAACGGCGTTCCCAACCCAGGCCACCCCGACGGGATGGCTGCCTTCGAGGGTCCCGGCGGTGCCACCCTTCTCATCCGTAACCACGAGCTCCAGGACGACGAGGGCCCTCCGGTCGAAGGAGAAAACCCCTTCGATCCCGACGCGGCCGGCGGCACCACCGTCCTGGTCGTCAACCCCGATCGCCGGGTCACGGATAGCTACGTGTCCTCCTCCGGCACCGACAGCAACTGTGCGGGAGCGACGACGCCGTGGAATACCTGGCTGACTTGTGAGGAGACGGGCTCGGACGAGCACGGCTACGTCTTCGAGATCGACCCCTCGGATCCCGAGGGTGACCTCTCCCTCACCCCGCTGCGGGACATGGGCCGGTTCGCCCACGAGGCCGGTGGCGTGGATCCCGCCACCGGCATCGTCTATCTCACCGAGGACGACGGGCCCCGGAGCTTTCTCTACCGCTTCCTGCCCGACGACACCTCGCGACAGCCGGGATCTCTGGCCCAGGGGGGCCGGCTGCAGGCGCTGGCGCTCGCCGACGACGAGGGCGCCAACGGATCGGGCCTCGAGCAGGGCCGCGCCTACCCCGAGAGCTGGGTCGACGTCGATCCGGAGGACGCCAACGATTCTGCGGCCGGCGCCGGGGCCGTTCAATTCACCCGGCTCGAGGGGGCGTGGTTCTCGGACGGCGTGCTGTGGTTCAACGACACCAAGGGGGGCGCCGAGGGGCTGGGTCAGACCTTCCGCTATCGCCCCGCAGACGAGTCCCTTGAGCTGTTCTACGAGAGCTCGGAGGAGGGCGCGATGAAAGCGCCCGACAACGCTCACGTGACAGCCTGGGGCGACTTCTTCTTTGTCGAGGACTGGCGGGACGACAACCGGATAATGGGCCTGACCCCGGATGGGGAGGTCTACGAGTTCGCCGCCAACCGCTTCAACGACTCGGAGCTCACCGGCCCCTGCTTCACACCGGACGGCCGCACGATGTTCGTCTCCTTCCAGGACCCCGGGATCACGTTCGCCATCTGGGGGCCGTTCCCCGGGCCCAGCGCCGCCCGCCGGGCGCGCCTGGCGATGGCGGCCCCGCCCCTATGACCCGAGTGCCCGCCTCTGACCCGAGTGCCCGCCTCTGACC
>DASRPA010000143.1:0-12521 GCA_035646635.1 Actinomycetota bacterium
GGATCGATGCGGCCGTCTTCGAGTCCGCCGCCGAGTTGGACCCGGCTTGCTGCGAACCCTGGACGCGATTCACCTTGCCGCCGCCCGTCTCTTGGGAGATGACCTCGCCGGCATCGTCACCTACGATCGGCGGATGACGGAGGCGGCAACGGGGCTGGGCTTGGAGGTCACCTTTTCGGGGATGCTCATCTAGGACAGAAATCCCGGAGAGTTGCGCTTGTGTGGCCGCCCCAAAGCGGCTCAGGCCTGGGCAGCCCTTTGGAAGTCGCCGCCCTTCTCGAGCGGGTACCAGCACGCACCAAAGTGGTTCTCGGCGACCTCGCCCATGGGCGGGAACTCGGTCCGGCAGTTCTCCGGGACTTCTTCCGAGTCTGATTCGGCCTTGACCCTCGCCTGCGGGCAACGGGGGTGGAAGGGGCAGCCCGACGGCGGGTTGACCGGCGAGGGTACGTCTCCCTCGAGCACAATGCGGTTGGTGAGTTTCGCACCGGCATGACCCTTAGGAACCGCGGATAAGAGCGCTGCGGTGTAGGGGTGCTGGGGGTTGCTGTAGAGCTCGGCAGCGGTCGCGATCTCGACGATGTGACCGAGATACATGACCGCGATGCGATCCGAGACGTGGCGCACAACGCCGAGGTCGTGGGAAATGAACAGGTAGGTGAGGTTGAACTCTTTCTGAAGGTCCTGCAACAGGTTGAGCACCTGTGCCTGAATCGATACGTCGAGGGCGGAGACGGGTTCGTCACAAACGATCAGCTTGGGTCTTAGCGCGAGCGCCCGGGCAACGCCGATCCGCTGGCGCTGTCCTCCAGAAAACTCGTGGCCGTAACGGTTGTAGTGCTCGGGGTTGAGCCCGACCCGCTCCATGAGCTCCTGGACCTTCCGCTTGGTCTCGCCCTCGGTCTTGTGAATCTTGTAGGGCGCCCCGATGACCTGGCCGACCGTCTGGCGAGGGTTGAGCGATGCGTAGGGATCCTGGAAGATCATCTGCGCCTCACGGCGCAGGGGCCTCATCTGTCGCCGCTTGAGGTGGGTGATGTCCTGACCCTCGAGGGTGATCTTTCCGGAGGTTGCCTCCAGCAGCTTGAGCACGAGCCTCGCGGTGGTAGACTTGCCGCAGCCCGACTCGCCCACAAGCCCGAGGGTCTCACCGGGGAAGATCGAAAAGGTGACGTCCTCCACGGCGTGGACCGCAGCAATCTGCTTCTGGAAGATGACACCACGTTTGATTGGGAAACGCTTGGTCAGTTTCTCAACCGACAGCAGGGGGTCGCCTTGAGCCTTGTCCGATCTGACGAGGTCCTCGGGCGGTGTCTCGATCTTGCTCACCGGACTTCACACACCCGGTAGCTCACGACGCCACCTTGTTGCGCTGCGCTTCGCGCTTGCCCCAGATGGCGGCCTTGTCGTTGGCGGTGAGGTGGCAGGACTCGGGATGTCCACCTCCTCGATCCTCGAGCGCCGGACGCTCGTTGTCGCAGGGCTCGAAGCGGTGAGGACAACGGGGGTGGAAGGCGCAACCGCGCGGCATGTTGATCAGAGACGGCGGGGCTCCTTCGATAGGGACGAGCCCTTCGATTTGAGCGTCTACAGTGGGTATGGATTCCAGCAGGCCCCAGGTGTAGGGATGCAGCGGCTTGTCGAAGATCTCGTCGCGCGACGCGATCTCCATCGCCCGCCCTGCATACATGACCATCACATGTTGGGCGACATCGGCGATGACACCGAGGTCGTGGGTGATGAGAATGACCCCGATGTTGAACTCCTGCTTGACGCGATCTATCAGATCAAGAATCTGGGCCTGAACCGTGACGTCGAGAGCTGTCGTGGGCTCGTCGGCGATCAGCAGACTGGGGTTGTGGACCAGAGCCATCGCGATCATGGCTCGCTGGCGCATACCACCCGAGTACTGGTGCGGGTAGTCCCTGAAACGGTCGCGCGGCTTGGGGATGCCGACCGCCGACAGAAGCTCGAGAGTTCGCTCCTGCGCCTGCTTCTTAGACATGTCATCGTGGCACCGGATCGCCTCGATGATCTGGTCCCCGACTCGGTAGAAAGGGTGCAGGCAGGCGAACGGGTCCTGAAAGATCATCGACAGGTCCTTGCCTCTGATCGGTCGCAGGTCCTCGTTGGACAGCTTGACGAGGTCGCGCCCCATGAACACGATCTCGCCCGAGACCTGGGCTTGGTCACGGTTGATGAGGCCGAGCGCGGTGAGGCAGGTAACGCTCTTGCCAGAGCCCGACTCACCGACGATCCCGAAGGTCTCTCCCCTGCTGACGCTGAAAGTGAGTCCGTCGACCGCCTTCACGACGCCGTCGGGCGTGGGGAAATGGACCTTGAGGTCCTTAACCTCGAGCAGTACTTCGGCTGCCATGGCCTACAGCGTACCCGTAAATCTGTCCTCTAGCTACCCCTCCAGGAGTAGGACTAGGAGTAGGTCACCCTTGGGTCCAGCATGGCGTAGACGATGTCGACGACGAGGTTGGACAAGATGATGAAGAACGATGCAATGACGGTGGTTCCGAGAATCACGGGCAGGTTCTGCTGGAGGATGGCGGTGACCGTGAAGGAGCCGATGCCGGGGATGTTGAAGATGCTCTCGGTGATGATGGCCCCTCCCAGCAGCAGCCCCAGGTCAAGCCCGTACATCGTCACCACCGGAGTCAGAGCGCTGCGGAGCTTATGCCGCACGACCGAACGCTCTCTGAGGCCCTTGGCCCGCGCCGTCCGGATGTAGTCCTCTCCGCTTACCTCGAGCATGTTGCTTCGTACCATCCGGGCGTACACGGCGGCGTAGAGGATCGCCAAAACCAGCCAGGGAAGCCACATCACACTGAGCCATCTGATGGGGTTGCTGGTGAGGGCCGCGTAGCTCCCGGTGTCGTAGATCCCGAGATTCGAGTCGAAGAAGAACACCATGACAAGCCCCAGCCAGAAAACCGGCATCGATACACCGGCGAGGGCTAGCACCATCGACGATCTATCCAGCAGGGTGCGGCGCTTGAGCGCCGAGATCACCCCCACGGTGCAGCCCATTAGAAGCCAAAGGACCGACGCTCCAAAGGCCAGCGACAAGGTCGGCGGTAACCGTCTGAGTACCGCTTGGGTCACCTGCTCCTCGGTTTGATACGAGTACCCGAGATCGCCTTGGGCGGCGTTGCCGATGTAAGAGAGGAACTGTTCATGCACCGGCCGGTCGAGGCTCAGGCGTTTGGTGATCGCCTTGATCGTGGCCTCGGTCGGCCGCTTGCCGGCGATCTTGACCGCCAGCGGCGAATAGCCGGACTCGTTGGCCTTACCGGCCGATCCCGGGAGGACGAAGAAGATAACGAACACGAGGGCGACTACCGTCACAAGCATGACCGTGGCCCACAAGATGCGCCGAATCACGTACTGCAGCATCACGCCCTCCCATTCGCGCCCGAGTCTCGGGTCATTCTATCCGGCAACTTTCTTCTAATTCCAGTTCAAGCTTTCGACCTGCCCCAAGGGAAGGCCCGGGGCCGTACAGGCCCCGGGCTTTGGTTCCACTCTTACATCTAGCGGGTGGTGCCGACGTTGACCCAGTCGAGGGCCGTGTAGTACTGGTGCCAGTAGGCGTTGACCAGGTTCTCGGAAGCGAGCTCACGGTCGAGGTACCACCGGACCGGGACCCAGGGCGCCATCTCCGTGGACAGCTTGTTGGCCGCGGTCCACACCTCTTCGGCCTCGTCGATCGGCGTGGCAGCCGCCTTTTCGATCGAGGTGTTGAGCTCGGGCTCGTCGATCTCTGCGTAGTTCGAGTTACCGTGCTGCAGGATGTTCGGGCCGTACATCAGCGGCTCGAGGTAGGTGACCGGCGAAGGCCAGTCCTCGCACCAGGCCGCGAAGCCCATTGCCGTGTTGGTGCTCGTCTCCCCGTAGTACTGCGTGTAGTAGTCGGGGTAGTTGAGCTGCTTGATGTCGAGGTTGTCGAAGCCGATGGATTCGAGGTCGGCTCGAAGCGACTCGAGCTGCTTGGGACCGGCGCCGGACGCGTCGCCCACGAGCAACAGCTTGTCGTGCCAACCGCCTTCGGCCTTGGTGCCCTTGAGCAGCTCCTTGGCCTTCGCGGGATCGCCGGCACTATCCGTGGTCTTGTAGGGATCGTACGTGGCGCTGGGCTGGTGCCCGATCATGCCCGGCGGTAGAACGCTGGTTGCGACGTCGCCGGTGTATATGCCGCCCAGCACTTTGAGCTGGTTCTCGCGGTCGACGACGTAGTTGATGGCCTGGCGAACCTTCGGGTCGTCGAACGGCTCGACCGTGGTGTTCATGAAGATGTAGGAGGTACAGGCCTCTGGGTAGTTGAAGAAGCGCTGGCTGAGCTTTTCGTCGGTCACCAGTTCCTTGAGCTGGCCGCCCTCGGGGTTGCAGTCGACTGCGGTGTCGTAATCGTTCGAGATAACCTTCTCGACGCAGACGGCTTCCTCGAAGCCCATCTTCCACTGGACCTCGTCGACATACGCGTTGCGCACATCGTCGGTCGCCTTGTCCCAGTGCTCGTTGCGCAAGTAGTGCGCCTCCTCGGAGGGAGTGAAGCTCTCGACGTAGTAAGGACCCGACGACACGATGTGGTTGTCGTAGGCGGAGTTCTTCTGGGAGTCGAACTTGGTGGCGTACTTCTCGGGGACCGGAGCTGCCGCCGGCATCGCCATGCGGTAGTCCCAGTCACCCACCGGCTCCGAAAGGTTGAAGACGATGGTCTTGGGGTCGGGGGTCTCGATACCGGAGATGCCGTCGGCCGACCCGTCCTGGAACTCCTTCACGCCTTCGATGGCCTCGTAATAGAACGGGTACTGGGCGCCGACCGAAGCGATGAACTGGCGCTCCATGGCGTATTTGAAATCGGCGGAGGTGATCTCCTCGCCCGTGACACCGGGTACTTCTTCGCCGCCAAGGGCAGGACCGAACTTGATCCCGTCCTTGAGCGTGTAGGTCCACTGGGTACCCTCGGCGTTGTGCTGGCCCAGATCGGTGGCGAGGTCGGGAACCAGCGAGTTCGCCTCCTTGAAATCAGGCGACCGCTTGTAGGTCACGAGCTCCCGCAGAATACCCGCGTTGACGAAGGAGAAAAACGTGACCGTATAGGCCGCACCCGGGTCCATGTAGTCCGGGCCTTCGATCGAAGCCCACTTGAGTATCCCGCCCTCCTTGGGCGACTCGCCGCCGAAGACCTTGCTGCCCGTCCCCTTGCGGGACTCCACGTTGCTCGACCTCGGCCCTTCTGGGTTGCTTCCTCCGTCGTCGCCGCCACCGCACGCGGCCGCGAACAGCGCCACTCCCATGAGCGCGGCTAGGAGACGACTCGCTCCTGTTCTCTTTCTCAAAACCTTCCTCCTTAAGTAGACGACTTAGTCCTGCTTTGCTGCTTGCTGTTGTCACGCGTCGGTCAGGTCGATCTCCCTTCTGTGTTTCATTTAGCGGCCGGTTCGGGGGTCGAGGGCGTCGCGAAGCCCGTCCCCCAGCAGGTTGAATCCGAGAACAGTGATGAAGAGGGCTATACCCGGGAACACCATGTACCACCACGCCTCTCCCTGGGTAGCGTAATCCGTTGCGCGCGCCAGCATCGTGCCCCATGCGGGTGTGGGCTCCTGAATCCCCACTCCCAAGAAGGACAGGCTTGCTTCGGCCAAGATGTTCACCGGGATGATCAAAGTAGCGTAAGTCAAAACGGGTGCTATTAGGTTGGGCAAGATCTCCCGGAACATGATCCAGCTAGAGCTGGCCCCCAGCGACTGCGCGGCCTCGACGAACTGCGCCTCGCGCAACGACAGGACCTGGCCGCGTACGATGCGCCCGATGTAGGGCCAGCCGAAAAAGGCAATGATGAAGATCACGAGCGATTCGCTGGCTCCCAGCGAGATCGCAAGCGAGATGCCCAGCAAGAGGAACGGGATCGACAGAACGAGGTCCATGAGGCGCGAGATGATTGTGTCGAAGGCACCGCCCCGATAGCCTGCGAACAGGCCCGCGAGAACCCCGATTACGACTTCGACGCCTGTGGCGATGAAGGCGACTCGTAAGGAAACCCGGGCCCCGTAAAGGATCCGTATGAACAGGTCGCGGCCGAGATCATCCGAGCCGAACCAAAATGTCTCGTTAGGCCCTTCCGGGATGCCGAACGCGTCGAGACGGTCGCGGAACTGCTCCTCGAAAGGGTGGCCCACAACATCGGCAAAGATGCCCGCGCTCGCCGCCAGCAGCAGCATGATCACGATCGCCACGCCGCCGGCAAACGCCAGCTTGTCCTCCTTGAAGCGCGCCCAGAAGAGCTGACGCGGGCTGCGCGCCTTGACCGCCTCGCCCTCGCCCATGGGGCCGAGGCCCGGTGCCTTATAACCGGATGCCAGATCAGCGGCGCTGGTTCCCAACAGCTTCCTCCCACCCCCATCGAGGGCTGAACCGGTCAGCCTTCACCCGAGACAGGCCACTCTACTACAGCGGTCGTAACAAGTTTGATCCCGGCGTCCTCGAGGGACGAGGCCAATCAGGGCCGAAACGCTCGCATGGGCACGCTGAGCCGCTCGACGCTGTAGACGTTGAGCGATCCCACCGGGGGCTGGCCCAATAACGGTCTCACCTCCCAGCTGCTCTGCGAGGTCAGCCCTGAGCTGCGCAAAGCCTCCCGCCGGACCACCCAGCTGACGGTCTTGGCCCATATGAAGAGGTGCTTCGCGGCCACTGCCGGTGACGCCTGGAGTGCCTTCAGTGCTCTCAGGCGAGGATGGACCTCGCGGGAAGACTGTTCCCCTCGCTTGCGGGTCTTGCCGCCGCGGTCGGCCTGCCGCTTTTGGTCCCAGGGGTCGATCTCAGGTGTCCACACCGAGGTGCCGGCCGTCCGGGGTGTCCCCCACACCAGTGCAACCGCCCGGCCTTGGTCGCCGGTGGTCATTTGCATCCCGACCTGCAAGGCGAGAACGGCGGCAAGCATGACGGCGGCGACATAGGGGGTCGCCCCCGTGGGAGCGACCGTGCTGCGACCGTCGGCGACGGCGAGGAGGCTGTGAACCCGGCGCGCCACTAGGCCCCGGCGCGGCCCGAAGCCGAGAGCAGTGGCCGGGGCCCGCCGGGTCCGGCACCGCATCAGCTCGCACATCTTGAGCAGGCTGGAGGCAACCGCGAGGGGGTCACCGGTGAGCGCAGCGGCCTGCCTGTCGGCCTCGAGCTCACGATCGATCAGAAGCCTGCGAAAAGCGATGTGAGCAACCGGGTTCCACGCGACGACATCTCGAAGCCAACCTGCGATCGCCACTAGCCTCACATCGCGAGCCCTGAGGTGCGAGATCTCGTGGGCGAGTGCGGCCTCGAGCTCTTTCGGCTTGAGATGCTCGATCAGGTCGCGAGACAACAGGATGCACCCGCCGGAGCAGGCGACGGCGAATACCCCGGTGGTCCCCTCGGGCAGCAACCGCACCCGGGGCACCTTAAGGCCGGCGGCCCCACACAGCCGGCCCACGGTCTCGTCGATCTCTTTGCTGGCGAGCTCGACGCAGCCTCGCATCAGCCGCCTCATCACAATCAGGCCGAGCGAGCGGCGCAGAAGCATGAAGACGGTGGCCGAACCGCCGATCAGGAGCAGCCATGGACCGGTGCTTGCAGCAAGCGCGTACGGGATCATGACCCGGCCCCCGGCCCGCAGGAACATGAGGTGCCCGGCCTTGGACGGGTTCTCCAGCACCGCCTGGAGAGCAGGGCGCAGCACCGCGATCTCCGGCAGCACCGGGTGCCCGTAGAGCACAGCCGCAACCAGTGGGAGCACCAGCGGAAGGCTCAGCAGAATGCCGGAAGCGAGTCCGCCGGGACGGTCGATGAGGCGGCGAAGCAGCAGGACGGCGGGCAGCGTAACCAGCGAGACGGCCACGATCACGAACCAGGCCGAGTCGGCCTGGAGGGCCAGGATGGTCGGTCCGGTATCGATCATTCTCTACTTGCCGGGCTCGCCGGGACCGGGCTCGGCCAACGACTCGCGCCGAGCGATGGCCGTCCGCAAGCTCTCCAGCAAGCGCTCGTCATCACCCTCGAGGCGGTCGACGAAGTAAGCCACGGCGGGGTCGGGGAAGTGGCTCACGAGCCAGTCGAGCACCGAGTGAACGGTGGAGCGGGCGTACTCGTCCCTCGACACGCCCGGACGAAAACGGTGAGCCGGGTGGGACTCGATGCGGCGCAACAGGCCCTTCTCGGCAAGGCGGCCCATGGTGGTCATGACCGTGGTGTAGGCGATCGGCCTGCGCTCGGAGAGCACCTCGTAGACGTCGCGCACCCTCACCTCGGGCCGGTCCCAGACGACGTCCATGACCTCGGCCTCGAGGGGGCCGAGGACGGCGGCGAGCGGCTGGTTCTTGCGTGGGGTCATGGGAGTGAAGGAATTATCGCAGAGTTGCCGGACTCTGGGAACCGGGGGCCGGGCTAGCGTGCCGGGCTTGCGAGGTACTCAATCGCGCCTCAAGCGCTCTGGAGTACGGATTCCGGACCCAGGCGCCCTTTGCGCGCGTTTGAGAACCCTACCGGACTTCTCCAGAGGCTAATTAGGTGGCGTCTGGATGTGGGACCGCGATCAGGGTCAAGTCGTCGATCCCTGCGTAGTCCTTCGGGTTGCAGGTGTACAGATCTAGGCCGTTGGCGATCGCCGTGGCCGCGATCAGAGCGTCGAGCGCCCGCGCTGCCGGCTTCCGGCCCGAGCGGCGGAGGGATGCGGCAACCTGTCCGAAGGCCCGAGCAGCCGGCGCATCGAACGACAGCGGCTTGAAGACCGCCTCCGCTTCCTGGAGTCGCGCTTGACGCGCAGCTCGTTCGTCCTCGTCGACCGCGACGAGCGGTCCCGCGGACAGCTCGGCAAGGGTGATCGCGGAGATGACCGGTTCCTCTGGCAGCGTGTCGGGGTCGAGGTGCTCGAGGAGGATCAGCGTGTTCGTGTCGATCACGCCGAGCACGGCGCGGGTCACAGGGTCGGGTTCATCACGGCATCAACGTCGGCCCTGAACCGCTGTGGATCGACGGGGGGCAGGCGCGAGAATCGTTCGACCAAGGCGGCGGCGGTAAGGCCGCGTTGCGGGAGGGGGCGCAACTCGGCGACGGGCTTCCCGTCCCGGGTCACGGTGACGTGCTCGCCGGCCGCCACCCGGTCGAGAACCTCTCCACCGTGATTCCGGAGCTCACGAACCGATGCCTCAGCCACGCCCTCAGTGTATCACCCGTGAGACTCTGCGCAGCCCAACCAGAGCGTTCCCCGGCGCACGTCGTCAGGGCGGTCACGCAGCAGGCGCAGGACGTTCCGAACGCCTCGTCACATCAGCGCCACGATCACCTGGGACATCTACCGGCACGCCCCCAACATGCAGGCCCACGCGCCGCCGAGGCCGTCGCCCGCCTCATCTTCAGTAGCACCGACGCCTGAGTCGCTGCGCAATGGCGCCGATGACCGTACAATCGCGGGCGAGATGTCGACTCCGCACCCTGAGTCCAGCGCAAGCGAGAGCCTCGAGCTCCCGGTTGAGGAGTTGCTGCGCCGCGCCCGGCCGCACCCGCCCTACGGGGAGATGGTGATCGACGATCTCACCAAGGAGGAGGCCGAGGCCTTCCTCGACGCCGTCCTGAGTTGACCGGCCGGGCAGCCCGAGGCCCCGTCGTCGTCGATACCAACGTCTACAGCGCCGGTCTCGTCCCCGACTCGTCTCTTGCTCGGCGCTACGAACCGCTCCTCCTCCGCCGCCTCGAAGTCCTCTCGTTCCAGACCGTCGCCGAGGTCCGCTACGGCGCGCTTCTCCGAGGCTGGGGAACCGCTCGATTCCAGCATCTCGAAGCGGCCGTTGCCCGTGCCGAGGTCGTGCAGACCGGCCCCGATCTCATCCGCACCTACGTCGAACTCCGCGTCGCGTGCGAGCGGATTGGTCACGCCCTCTGCCAACGCGAGCACGACGCCGATCGGTGGATCGCAGCCACCGCTCTGCGCCTCGACATCCCGCTTGTGTCGAACGACCGCATCTTCGAGGGGACGCCGGGGCTCATACTCGCAGCTGTCCGCGGCTAAACCGGGCGGGCTCGTTGTGGGCGGGTCGGGTTCGCAAATCACGTGATCGAACGAGCGCTTACGCCCCCGACAGAGCCCTAGCCGCGTTCTAGGGGCCCCAGGGTGCCCTTTTGGGCACTCTGAGGCGCTCAAAACGCGAATATGGGTGGGCGAGGGGGGATTTGAACCCCCACGCGCTTATCGCGCACTGGCACCTGAAGCCAGCGTGTCTGCCGTTCCACCACTCGCCCGGCGGAGAGCACAAAACTAGCAAAAAGGGTAAGCCGTCCGCACCGGGCATAATTCTCCCTCTAGAGGTCGTCCCCCGGGGCGCGCCACATGCTCCCGGGCAGCGAAAGGACCGACGATTGTGGGAGTCGCCAGAGACCTCGAACGCCGGCTCGAAGGCCTGCTCGAGGGCATGTTCGCCAAGATGTTCCGCTCCGGCCTCCAGCCCATCGAGGTGGGGCGGCGCATCGTACGCGAGATGGAGGAGAACCGCACGGTTTCCGTCAACCGCACCTATGCCCCCAACGAGTTCCGCATCCTGCTGGGTGCGGAGGACTACGCTCGCTTCGAGCCCATGGGGCCGGGCCTCGAGCGAGAGTTCTCCGAGCTCGTCATCGAGGCCGCCAAGGAGCGGCGCTGGAACCTCATGGGCATGCCTCGGATCTCCTTCCACGAAGTCGAGCGTCTTGGGCGCGGCGAGTTCCGCACCGAGGCCTCGCTCACCTCCGATCCCGGCAGTGCCCCCAAGTCGGCCTCGACTCACGAGCCGAATCAAGAGGACCCTTCCGCCACCCGGGCGATCCATCTGGGCACCGCCGAGCGTCTCGGGATCCGGCCGGGCGGGGCGACCCTGGTCGTCCTCGGCGAGAGCGGCGACCCTCAGAACAAGATCTCGATCACGAACCCGCCGGTAACGATCGGGCGCCTGTCGGCCAACGAAGTGGTCCTTTCCGACCCGAACGTCAGCCGCCGCCACGCCGAGCTGCGGCTCACCGACGGGACCTGGACCATCACCGACCTGGGCTCGACCAACGGGACCACGGTCAACGGCAAGCTAAGCCGCGAGCAGTCCCTCGGCCACGGCGACCTCCTGGGATTCGGCTCGAGCGAGCTCCGCTTCGAGCTCTCAAAGGACTGAGCCTCATGCCCAATCTGGTCCTCGAGCTACTGAAGTACGCGTTTCTGGCGATCCTCTACATATTCGTGGCCCGGGCGGTCAAGGCCATCTACCTGGAGCTGAGGACCCCGAACCCAAGGCGAGCGTCAGCCCGGGCGCCGGCTCCGGCCCGGCCCGCCCCCCGCCGGACCAAGAAGGCCCCGCGCAAGCTGGCAATCGTCGAAGGCGAGAACATGAAGGGCAAGTCCTTCGATGTTTCAGATGAGCTCGTGGTGGGCCGAGCCGAGAAGTGCCACATCGTGCTGGACGACACGTACGTCTCTCAAATGCACGCGCGCATCTTCTCCAAGGGAGAGGCGGTCATGGTCGAAGACCTCGGGTCGACCAACGGCACCTATCTCAACCGACGGCGGATCACCTCTCCCTCCGAGCTGCAACGAGGCGACCAGGTCAAGATCGGCAAGACCGTCATGGAGCTGCGAAAATGAACACGGCCGTGGGCGTTCGCACCGATGTGGGACGGGTCCGCGAGGGCAACGAGGACTCCTATCTCGCCGAGCCGCCCCTGTTCGCCATCGCCGATGGCATGGGCGGCCACTCGGCCGGTGAGGTCGCCTCGGAAACGGCCGTCAAGGTCATCTCCGATGGTGCAGCCCAGGTCTCTTCGGAGGACCCGCGCTCGCTCGCACGGCTACTGAACAATGCCAACGCCGCCATCTACACAAAGGCGCAGTCGGACGCCGCCCTGTTGGGTATGGGAACCACCTGCACCCTCTTGATGGCGGGCGAGGGCATCGCCCACATCGCACACGTGGGTGACTCACGCGCATACCGGTTGCGAGATGGGGTCATCGAACAGCTCACCGACGACCACACGCTCGTGGGCCGCATGGTGCGAGAGGGTCAGATCAGCCCCGAGGAGGCTCAGCACCATCCCCAGCGAAACGTCATCACCAACGCGCTGGGACTCGACTCGAACATCGCGGTTGACCTGCGGGAGATAGAGGCGCGCGCAGGAGATCGGCTGCTCCTGTGCTCGGACGGGCTCTCCTCGATGGTCTCTGACGCAGACATAGCCGCCGCCGCAAACTCGGCGGAGGACCCTCAGCAGGCGGCCGAAGCGCTGGTCGAGCTCGCACTCGAGGCCGGCGGCGAGGACAACATCACGGTGCTCGTGATCGACCTGGGCGGCAAGGACGCGCCGGCGCCGGGGCCGGGGCGAACAGACACCTCACCCGGACCCTCGAGTCCGGCCCCTCCCACCTCCCGCCGCCGTCGGAAGTGGCTGGGAGCGCTGCTGTTGCTCCTGCTACTCGTGGCCGCCGTCTATGGGGCCGGCAACTGGGCGCTGGACAACTCCTATTA
>DASRPA010000144.1:0-3731 GCA_035646635.1 Actinomycetota bacterium
GGGTGCTCGAAATGCGACCGTTTCACCGTGCACCAAGAAACGTAAGTACTGAGCGACCTCAGCGGAGGACAGGAGTCGGAAGGATGGACTTGAGGTGAAGAAGCATCGCTGGATCGTCGCAGTCGTGTATCGGCTGTCCGAGGAAGAGGCCGAGCAAGCGGAACAGGGAGCGATCGTCAACCTCGATCACGGCCATCGGATCGGCGTGGACGGGCCCGGGTGCCGGGATTGCCAGAGACCATACGAGGATGCCCGGGGGACCTTCTGCGACACAGCGGAGGTCGAGAGGCACACTTGAGCTGCCACGACGTTACCTTTTCCCTAATGAGAGAATGATCCTTGTGCTAGCAAGAAACATCCGAATATAGCGATCGATGGGGCACGAATCGATTGAGCGGCTCGAACGTCGTGTTCCGTTGCGCGAGCGGGTCTACGAGGAACTTGAAGAGCTCATTGTCTACGGGAGGCTGGCACCCGGCGAGCACCTCGTGGAGGTAGCCGTCGCGAAAAGGCTCGGCGTTAGCAGGATTCCCGTGCGCGAGGCCCTTCAACTACTACACCGGGATGGCTGGGTTGACCTGCGCCCCAGGCAGGGTGCATTTGTCCATCAGCCGACGCTTGAGGAGGTGGAGGATGCATTCAGCGTCAGAACCATCTTGGAGGTGGAGTCGGCAAGGTTGGCGGCATGCTACGCACATACACATTCCGACAACCAGATCGTCGGGGACTCGCTCTGGATTGCCTCCGAGGTCTGGAAGAGTCTGGCAGGGGGGTGCCGTTAGCCTGAGATCTCATCGGGAGGTTCGGTGGCCGCGGTTCGGGAGGTTTGGTGGCCCCCGCCCCTGAGCCGGCTCTGTGTCAGGAATCGTGCGGATTCCGCCCCTTATCTGGCACAAAACCAGATTGGGGGCGGCCGGGGCTTGGGACGAATCGAGGTTTCTTGGGCGAGGCGGCGTGTTTTATGACGGTATGTCACGACTGTGCCGAGTCCCACCCGGGCACGACCAAGTTCTGTTCTTGGTTAGCAGAGGTCGTCTCGATGTTGTTCGTGGGACCTCGTCAGGCTCACCTCCCGTTCCCATGACGTGACGTGCCGGCCGCGCTCCTGCCCTCCCGGAAGCCCAAGCGAGGGATCGAGTGCTTCGGCCCGTCGAGAAGTTCAGCGAGGATGCAGTCATGACCGTGTTCAAAGCCCCTAAAGCCGCCCAAGCTGCGCGCCGAGCAGCTCACACGCCGAGGTAGGTGGAGCGGATGCTGTCGTCTTCCAGTAGCTCGGCACTTGGTCCTTGCATCTTTATCCTCCCGGTCTCGATCACGTAAGCGCGGCCGGCCACCTCCAGAGCCTTGACGAGATTCTGCTCGACCAGCAGGATCGTGAGCTTCTCCTGATCGTGGAGTCGCCTGATCGTCGCGAACAGCTCCTGCACCAAGATCGGCGCCAGTCCGAGACTCGGCTCATCCAGCATCAATAAGCGCGGCTGCCCCATGAGAGCACGCCCGATGGCTCCCATCTGTTGCTCTCCTCCCGAGAGGCTGCCCGCGAGTTGCTTAGTGCGCTGTTCGAGCCGAGGGAACAGCGCGTACACCTTTTCGAACGATGAGCTCAGGTTCTTTCTCGCCCTCTTGCCGTAGGCTCCGAGCTCGAGGTTCTCTCGCACAGTCATCTGGGGCCATAGCTCGCGGCCCTCCGGCACGAGCGCTATCCCCATGTCCGCGCGCCGGTGGGCGGGTATGGAGGTGAGCGATTCGCCCCTAAAGAGGATATCCCCGTTTGTGGGCGGCAGAATTCCAGAGATCGCGCGTAGGGTTGTGGTTTTCCCAGCGCCGTTCGAACCGAGAAGCGTGACTATCTCTCCTTCGTCTACGTCTATGCTCAGTTCGAAGAGGGCCTGGGCATCGGCGTAGAGCACGTCGATATTCCTAACTTCCAGCACGGTCGTCCTGACTGGGCCCACGCGCCACCTTGGGAGAACTCCACTCGCGGTCCGTGCTCGAGTCGGTCCCGGACCTTTCCTTGGCGTAGTCCTCGCCGAGGTAGGCCTTGATGACTTCGGCGTTGTTGGCGACTTGCTCCGGAGTCCCCTCGGCGATCTTTTTCCCCTCATCCAGAACCATCACTCGGTCGGAAAGCCCCATGACGGCCGGCATGACGTGCTCGATCATGATGATCGAGATCCCTCGTTCTTCACGTACCTGCTTTATGAGCGAGGACAGCCCTTGGGCTTCGCTCGGGTTGAGCCCGGCAACGACCTCATCGAGGAGCAACACGCGTGGGTCGGTAGCAAGGGCACGCACCACCTCGAGTCGCTTCCGCCCGGCGAGCGTCAACTGCGCGGGCAGCCGCTCCCGGCGGTCGTCCAGCCCCACGAATTCCAGCAGGCCGAGTGCGGCATCTCGTGCCGACGGGTCACGCTTGATCCTGCCCTTCCCGTAGTAGCGACCGACTAAGACGTTCTCCAGCACAGTGAGTTTGGCAAACGGTCGCACGATTTGATGAGTTCGACAGATGCCCGCATGCACAACTCTGTGGGCCGGCCAGCCTTCTATGAACTTTCCGTCGAAGGATATGTGCCCGCTCGTGGGTGGGGTCGAGCCCGCCATCACCGCAAAGAGCGTGGTCTTTCCGGCGCCGTTTGGGCCGATAAGCCCGAGGATCTCTCCTTCGTCCAAGTCAAAGTCGACAGAGTCGACGGCCTTCAGGCCGCCAAAGTGCTTTGATATCAGCTCACCCTTCAACAATGAGCTCAAGTTGGAGGTTCCTCTAGGGGGCGGCCGGCCTCTGCACCCTGTGACTCGCCGCCCGCCGCCGAAGAGCTCAACCCTCCGGCGGCGACGACCGCGCTCGGCCGGTAACCCCCGAGACGGGCTGCTCGAAGGATCAGCCCCGACAGCCCGAGCGGCTCGAACAAGATGATCAGCACGAGAAGGAGCCCATAGAGGCCAAGGTATAGATTGGGTAAGGATGCGATCAACGTCTCTTGGATGATCACGAATACGGCGGCTCCAAGCACTGGGCCCAGGATGGTGCCGATACCTCCAACTGCACCCATCAGCACGAATCCGATGGATCGGTCGAAGCCGAACATGTCGTCGGGGCTGATGAACGCGAAGTAGGACGCATAGAGGGCCCCGCAGAACCCCATGACCAATCCGCTCAGGAACAAAACCAAATCCTGATACGAGGACGCATTGACGCCCACATCGCCTGCGGCCTCGACGTCCTCTTTGATGGCCAGAAGGCTGAGACCTAGCGGGGATTTCTTCAATAAGTAAGAAACAGCAATCACCACCGCGAGCACCTCTAGGGTGAGCCAATACATCTGGTACTGCATGCCGCTTTGTATCGGAAGCGAAACGCCGGTCGAGCCACCGGTGAAAGAGGTCCAGTAGGTCATCACCAGACGAGTGGCTTCACCCACCCCAATAGTGGCGATCGCAAAATAAGGTCCTCTCAACCGCAGTGTCGGGTGACCCCATAGGAGCCCGTAGATAGCCGCCACGACACCACCGGCGAACCAAGCCACGATGAGCGGGACCCCGGCCAGCAGCAGGCGCGCGGAAACAAATCCTCCCACCCCGAACATGGCTGCGTGTCCGAAGCTCACCTGGCCTACATAACCGCCCAGCCAGTTCCATGCGAGAGCAGCGCTCATGAAGACGAACGCCTGGGCCATGAGCCCGTGGAGATTCTCGGGGATCGGCAGAAGGAAGGGGAGCGCAAAGACCACGGC
>DASRPA010000145.1:0-6577 GCA_035646635.1 Actinomycetota bacterium
AGAGAGGAGCCAAGAAGACTTGACTCAGGGACGCGCAGAACCGGAAGAGGCTGGTCAGGCTCCCGCGATGAGGTTGTAACGATGGTAGACGCGTTCCTCGCCCGAACCGCGGCCGTAGTAATGCCAGTCGGGAAAATTGAAATCGGCCGTAAGGGCTCTCGGCAGTAGAAGAGCTGCTTCGAGGAAGCCTTCCAGGTCCGGGACTCCATGGATGTTGACCTCCCACCCGTGCTCCTCGAACCGCTCCAGGATGTCGTGAATTTGTGGGGTCGTTCTCCAGTCGATTGCGACGCGCGAAACCCCCCACTGCCTGAGGGTGTCGAGAACCTGAGCCGCCAGAGTTGGGACGGCGAGTAGGAGGGGACCTACGAAATCGGCCATGAACGAGAGGGTGGCATCCGGCCTCGTTTGTGAGATGAGGCGCATCCCATGTTCACCAAGCGTCTCAATCGAGCCCAGGAAGCAAAGATCCGCATCATCGAACTTGAGAGCTCCGACCTGCTCCAGCACACGTTTGGGAACGTCGCCACCCTCCTTGATGTCGAGCACGACCGCTCGATTTGCGGCGCGCAGCCTCGAGAGACAAGTCTCGAGCAAAAAGGGATGCTCGGCGCGAGTCCAGGGCGTTTGCTCGAAGGAGTCGTGGCGAAGGACGATCCGGCCGACGGGATCCTCCCGAATGTCGCACTCGCTCCAGTGAATCCCTGATGCGAGGAACTGGCGCAGGTTGGCCTCGTCGTTCACGCCATGCCATACGAATTCGACCCGTGTTCGCAGTTCCTCCTCGGACACGAGGCCCGTCAAGCCGTAGCTCTTGCCGCTCACCGTGCGCGGCGTGGACTCCCGCTGGGTCTCGAAGAGAGTATCGGCGTGAAGGAACAGGACCTCTCCGCCGGCGTCCGCTTCTGACATTGCCCGGATGTTCGCCGGCTCGTTGTCGATGACGGAAACGATCCGGTGGCCTCGGCTTCGGAGCTCATCCAGGCCCTCCACCTTCGATTCGAGAATATGGTCCCAACCTCGTGGGTTCATCCACAGCAGATCGCTCTCGAAGGACACGCGATGGTGCCGCGCAACTTCGTTGAGAGATCGAAGTGTCAACTCCCGGAGCTCCTCCGGGCGGCCTGTGTTGAGCGCAACGCTTGTCGAGGGTTGCAGTTGGAACCATCGGATGACCGACAAGACGCCGGAGTAGGGGCGGCTGCCCGTCAGGATGGCTTCAGAGCTCCAGAAACGTTCTGCGTACCAGTCGAGAACACCCTGCTTCACCGCATCGGTGATTGCCATGCCCGAGAGGAAGCGATCGATGCGGCTTTCGTGGACGCTTATATCTTCAGGGCGCAGCCCCTGGAACAAGTCTGTCTGGTGTTCTCGATCGTAGGACAAGAGCGCGTTCACGACTAAGTGACGCATATCGAGGATGGTGCCGTCGATGTCGAATACGATGCACAAATCGTCTGTTGGATACGCACGCCGGAGCTGTTCGTAGTGGACGGCCAGCGCGCGCATCCAGTCGACCTCGATCTCATCAGGCTCGCGGCTCATTTCTCTCCCGTCATTTCGAGCGGAGTAGGGTTGCCTCGATGCGGCGGATCGAGTCTTCGTCCCCGGCCCTCTTCGCCGCCTTCAGCGCTCGTCTCCATAGCTCGGATGAGTGCGTCGATGCGTTGAACGAATCGGCTTTCGTTGCCGCCCGCTCCAGATACCGCAACGCCTTCTCTTGGTGATCGCTGCGGTAATAGTAGAAGGCAAGGACACCGGGGTTATCTTCGGAAAGGGTCCCTGAATCCTCTTCCAACAGTGCTCCTACTCTTCCGTTGAGTGCTCTCAGCCTGGACGGAGTCATCGTCGAGAGAACGGCCTCGTGGAGAAGGGAGCTCGTGAACGTGTAGTCGAGCGCGGGATAGCGGCGCAACTCCCGCACGATCTCTGCCCTCAAGAGCACCGCTAAGTCTTGGCGGAGGTCCTCGCCTCCTGCTGCCCTTTGCAGCAATCCATAACGGAAGTCCCGGCCGATGATGGCAGCGATCTGCGCAGCTCGGCGAGCTTGGGGAGGAAGCCGATCGATGCGTGCCATCAATAGGCTTTCCAGAGCAGGGGGGAGGTCCGCCGAGACCGTCCAGGTGCTTTCTCGAGCGCCTGTGCCTCCTTCCAGCACCGCCCGCAATATCTCCCTTAAATAGAAGGGATTTCCCTCCGAGCGCCCGACGATCTCAGTCCTGAGCTCGGGCTCCAACGTGCCCGCAGGGGTGAGGAAGTCAACCATTTGGATCGCCGTATTGTCGCTGAGCGGAGCGACGGCGAGCTCGGTGGTGCGATGAGAGAACTCAGTAAGAAGCCGGAGACGAAGACGCCAGCCTTCCGATGAAGGCTTGGCCTCCATGGTCGCGGCCACACATAAGGGGGCAGAGTCGGTAAGAGAAACCAGTTCCTCGGCGAGCGAGCAGGTGATGGCATCGGCGTGATGAACGTTTTCGAGCGCGAGTACTACCGGTGCGAGATCGGTCAGAGCCTCAATCCATTGCACGTAAGACCGGCGGATTTCGATTGCCAGCTCTTCGGGGGAGAGATTGGCTATCTGTTCTTCAAGCTCCGCCTCTACCTTTACGCACAGAAGGCGGCCCAGGAACGCAATCCAACGGGGAGCTGCGTTGCTAGAGAGCTCCCTCATTCGCGCTCGAAGCTTGGTGCGGACGGAGATCTCCGGTTCGCTCGTTCCCACGCCCAGCCATTCTCTGAGTAACTCCACGAAGGGCCCATAGGGAAGCTCTCCCTCATAGGGAAGACACTGACCCTGCAACCAAGTGATCTCCCTGCCGACCGCCCCCTCGAACTCGCCCAATAGACGAGTCTTTCCCATGCCGGCAGCCGCGGTAATCAGCAAGATTCGTCCTCGACCGGCTTTCAGCTCATCGCTGAGGGCAGTCAGCGTGGCCACTTCAGGCTCTCGCCCCACGAAGGGAGAAGTCGATCTCGTTGCCGAGATCGTACGCAGACCGACCAGTCTCCACGCCGAAACGCGCCCCTCGCGGCCCGCGAATTGAAGTTCCCCCAGCGGCTCCAGCACGAAGCGCTCTGCAAGTTGGCGTGCTGTGACCGGCCCCAAGGCGATGGTGCCCGGGTCGGCGCTCGCCTGGAGTCGTGCGGCGATGTTCGTCGCATCTCCGAGCGCCACCTGTTGAGGCTCGGCCCCCCCAACGAGTCCGACGGCGGCCGGCCCGCTGTTGATTCCAACTCGGACGTTGAGCTCGGGGACGCCCCAGGCCGCCTCGATGTCGCGCCGCTGTTCCTCGATCGCTTGCAGGATTCGAAGTGCCGCTCGGGCAGCTCTTTCGGCATCGTCGCCGTGGGCAACGGGTACACCGAAGTAGGCGCAGATGCCATCCCCCATGTACGCCTGGACGACTCCCCCGAACTCTTCGACGGCGCGACTCATCCTGCCTACGCACTCTCCGACCAGCGATTTGACCTCGTCGGGAGCGAGGTGCTCGCCGAGACGAGTCGAGCCCACGATGTCCGCGAAGAGGGCCGAGATGGGACGCATTTCGTCTCCGTCGTCCTGAGACGACGGGGGAGCCGGCACCAACGACTCCTCATCCGGCCTAAGGGATTTCCCGCACGCCCAGCAAAAGCTTGCCTCGGCCGAAGAAGCCGCGCCGCAGAACGAGCATTTCACGGCGTCCCCCAGGGTCCTGTCCATCCGATCCATCCCTACAGAGTTTAGTTCCTGAGGAGGACAGTGCGAGGGTAAAGAGTTGGCACCGGCCAAGGTCGGGTATTCGACCAGAGCGGGCCAAGGGCCAATGGACCCGCGCCGGACACGTGATGGCCCGGCATGGGTCGGGGGAACGACTCCACAGAAGATAATGCCTGAAGAGCGTTGTGAAACAGAGACAGAGGATAGGCGGATACCGGCTCGAAGAGGTGCTCGGGGAGGGGGCCACGGGCATCGTCTACCGCGCCGTCCGTGATGCCGATGGCGCCCAAGTTGCCCTGAAGGCTCTGAAGCAAGAGCTCGTGCGGGATCAGGTCTTCCGAAGGAGATTCGAACACGAGGCGCGTGCCGCGGCCGAGGTGCGTCACAAGCACCTCATTCCGGTTCTTACATCGGGCCGAGAGGAGGACCTCTGCTACCTCGTGATGAGATATGTCGAGTCGAGGTCGCTCGCAGATGTCACACGGGCCGACGGCCCCCAGGCCCTCGCCGACATCGTGCATCTTGCCGCCGGCCTCGGTTCGGGTCTCGATGCCCTCCACGATGCCGGCCTCGTACATCGTGATGTCAAGCCCTCCAACATCCTGATCGATGCGTCCGGCAATGCCCTGCTCACTGATTTCGGCCTCGCCAAAGGGCGCGCCTACACTGCCCTGACCAGACCGGGCCAGGCCCTGGGGACCCTCGATTACATGGCGCCCGAGGTCGTGAGAGGTGAGCCGGCGACCCCCTCGAGCGACATTTACGCCTTGGGGTGCGTGATCTTCGAGTGTCTGACGGGAGCTCCGCCGTTTGCGGAGCGCAGCTTTTTCGAGGTTGGCACCGCCCATGTCGAAGAGGAGCCCCCCGACCCTCGTAGTACACGGAACGATCTCCCGCAAGGGTTCTCCTGGGCCGTGTTGACGGCGCTTGCGAAAGATCCTCAGCGCCGGCCCACAACGGCAACGATGTACGCCTACATGCTGCGTCTCGCCACCCGAACCAGTGGTCGCTGAAGGCGCCGCCGGCCGACACGCCCTTGGCAGATGATGTGAAGGACAGGAAGGTACTGGAGAGTCCCCTCCGCTCCGCCTAAGATAAAGGGCAGGTGCGAGCGCTGCTCGAGGGAGGTGGGAGCCCGTTAGGCCCCCCTGATGCCTTGGGCACATGATGACCGGATGAGGAGCGTGGTGGGGACTTTAGGAGGACCAGCTTCTGGGGCGCCACGCCTCAGGGAGAGCAGGGTCGCTCAGATGATGACTTCGTCGCGCATCGGAGAGCACCCCAGTGCGCTGTTCACAACCGGTCTCCCGATCCTCCAGATCGCCCTCAATCCCGGGGTCATGACCCGAAACCTCGAGTCGATCTTGAACGCCGGCAACGGGGCATCTGGCCACCGAGAGGTGGCACACGCCAACCTGGTTGCATACAAGCAGGGAAATCGGGGCCTTATCCGCTATGACCTGTCTGGAGGCTCAGGGTCGGGCGAAGTCGTGCTGGGAAAGCTTTTTCCGGATCCCGGCCGCGCCGCACGCGTGGCGGAGATAATGCGCTGGCTGTGGGAGGACGTCTTCTCGGACAGCGACACTCTCACGGTTCCCCAACCCCTGGGGTGTGTCCCGGAGCTAGCGATGCTCCTGTTCAGGGCTCTGCCGGGCCAGCCGCTGGATTCGGCTCTGTCCGAAGGGGGTGGAGCGAATAAATCACTCATCCAGCTCTGCGCCCGATGGCTCGCTGCTCTTCACGGCTCGTCCACGGCGCTCGATAGGCACTTTGACCTCGCAGTTGAGGCGGTGAATCTTGAAGCCTGGGCGGCTCTGATCGCCCACCGTTATCCCGATTTCGCGCCCGCGTCCCAAAAACTCTTTCGTGCGCTGCGAGAGCGATCCATGGGTCTCAGACTCGATACCAACGCTCCCATCCACAAGGATTTTCACTATCAGCATGTTTTCGTGAACGGGACGCTCGGCGTGATCGATTTCGACGAGATTCGCTGGGGTGATCAAAACTGCGACATCGCCCACTTCTGCGCCCACCTCAATCTGCTGTCCTGCCGCGCGCGCGGAGCGGATGAGTTCGAGGGGCTCGAGGAGCTTTTCCGCTCGTCCTATGCCGAATACTCGGGCTGGTCTTGTGATGAGCGCTTCGATTTCTTCTTCGCCTACACCTGCTTGAAGATTGCCAAACAGCTTGCGACGACGCGAGGGATCAGGCCGCGACCCGAAGGGGCGGAGCTAAAGCGCCAGTTGAGTGCCGTCCTGGATGATGGTATCGCCGCGATAGCAGGGCGGAGATGAGCTCAATCGCCCACAGCAACTCGCGGCCCTCTGACGTCAATGTTGCCTACTTGCTCCGGAGTTTCCCTCGGCTGTCCCAGACATTCATCTTGTCTGAGGTGCTGATGCTGGAGGCGCAAGGCATCGGCATCCGCATTCTTGGGCTTGCTGATCCCCGCGAACCGATTATCCAGCCGAATGTCGCCCGACTCCACGCCCCAGTCACATACTTGAGTGAGTTGGAACCGGCCACGAGACGACAAACACTGCTCCTGCACCTGGAATTGCTCCTGAGGCATCCGCTCCGCTACCTGCGCGCGCTCGGGTGCCTTCTTGCTGGGGGCAAGGAGCACGAGTCGGGTTACTCGAACTATTCGGGTTGGCGCTGCTTCTCCTTGGCCGCATGCGCCGCCAACCAGTTGTGCAAGCGACCTCGCGGAGGTGAGCGTATTCATCACATCCACGCTCACTTTGCGCACGACCCGGCCTTCGTGGCCCTGCTAGTTCACCTTCTCACAGGCGTCTCCTACAGCTTCACCTCCCATGCCCGGGATCTGTACCAAACTGACCAGGGATCCTTGGTTCGCCGAGCAGCAAAGGCAACCCA
>DASRPA010000146.1:0-12965 GCA_035646635.1 Actinomycetota bacterium
GCGTGGCTGCGCGGCGGCCATTACTACCGCGACAACCGCTACGAGATCGAGGCCCGCCACGCTCCCCACACCGCCGAGTGGTGGTAAATGGCTACTGTGCGACCTTTATCCACCCATTTTCTCTCGCGATCGCCGAGCCGATCGCTTGGGCATGAAGGCTCTACTGCGTGAGCTTCGAGAACCGGGTCTGCGTGATAACGGGGGCCTCGAGCGGCATCGGGCGGCGCACCGCCCTGGACCTCGCCTCCCTCGGAGCGCGCGTCTGCGCAATCGCCCGCCGGGAGGACCGCCTAGAGTCGCTCCTCCTCGAGATGGGGGGCGAGGAGCAAGGGCACAGCTTCCACGTCACCGATGTGTCCTGCAAACAGAGCGTCAAGAGCATGGCCAAGCACGTCTCGAGCAGCTACGGACGCCTCGATGTGCTCGTCAACAACGCAGGCTTCTCCGACCACACGCCGCTGGAGGACCCAGGAGGGGTGTCCGCGCTCGAGCGAGTGATGGCCACGAACTTCTACGGTGCGGTCTTCTGCACCGCGGAGCTGCTTTCGTTGCTGGTGTCTTCGGCGCCCTCGAGCGTGGTCAACGTCGCCTCGGTGGCGGGCCGCCTGGCGCTCGGAGGGGATCCCTCCTACTGCGCGTCGAAGTTCGCCCTCATCGGCTGGTCCGAGGCGCTTCAGTCTCAGCTCGCCGGCAGGGGTGTCCACGTGGGAGTGGTCGAGCCCGGGCTCATACCCACCGAGGGGTTTCCCCAGGTCAAGGCGCAAACGGACTCGCTCCTCAGGTACCTGCTGGGCACCGAGGCTCAGGTTTCGGCGGCCATCCTCGACACCGTGCGCCGGCGTGTCTTCGAGCGCACGGTGCCGCGCTGGTACTACCTTCTGCAGCTGCCCCGGCTGCTGGCACCGCCGCTTTATCGCGCGGCCGAACGCCGGCTTATCGCTCCACGCCGGGTCCGTCCCCTGGATCTCTAGTCGCGCGGGACCTCACCGGCCCAGCTTTGGCCGGAAAAGTACGGCCCGCCTATCTATACGGTCGATTTCGGGCCAAACCTCTGGTTGGTGGCTTCGAGGGGCGAAGTAGCGCCGGCTTGACCGGTGGGGCACACTGGAAGACATGCCCGGCCCCTTCCCCACGGGTTACAAACCCGCGCTTGTCGTGGCGGCACCTCTTGTCGCCGCGCTCTTATCGCCCTCGGCCCCCGGCCGGGCGGTCCTTCTTGCGGAGCCTGCGATGAAGGTGGCCCGGCGCTGCGAGGGCTCGAGCGACCCGACCCTTAACTCCAATAACCGGCGCCTCGTAAGCACCGCGCGCGGCCGTCTGCTGGCGCTTTACGACCCTCACGGCGCGGGGCAGCAGCTGGTGTGGCGTGACCCCCCGGGGAAATGGCGGAAGAGGACTCGGGGACAGGTGGCGGACGGTTTTCTGCCGGGGGCGGGCCGCAAGGACCGCGCCGATCGACCCTCCTCGATAGCGGTGGCGCGCGACGAGCGTCGCCACCAAAGCGCCTGGATCGTAACCAGCGGCGGGGGTTTCGGGAAGGCGGAGGGGGCCGGCGTGTGGCTGCGCCGGCTGAGCGCGCTGAATCACCCGGAAGGTCCCAAGGTGGGGCCCGCGGTGAGGGTTCAGCGAGGACAGGGAGCGCGTGCCGACCTCGCCTTCGAGAGGGGGCCGAACGGCCGCTCTCGAGGTGTGATCTCGTGGCTAAGACGGACGCCTCGCGGCACCTTTCGATTCAGGACCGCGTGGTTCACCGACCTGAGCTCAGACGAGCCGAGAATAAGGGCCCGCAGCACGATCTTCAGAAGCAAACTGGGCTCGCCGACCGGCACCTTGGTGCCAACCAAGGGCGGCATGAGAATCATCGCTGCCACAGGGTCCGGCCGCCTGCGACTGTTCAAGCACCGGGCCGGAACGGCGTTGCGGAGATGGCGCAGGGGAAGGGGCGACGTGTCCATCTGGCCGCGCTCGAAGCCGAGCGCCGTGGCCCTCGAATCCGGCCGGATTCTGGCCGCGGCCGAGACCCGGGTGCGGGGGCGCCGCGTGGTGAGGGTCCTGAGGTTCTCTGCTTCGGGGTCACGCGTTACAAAGATCATGAACCGCCGGGGCTGGAGCCGGCCGGCCTTGACCTCGGCACGAAGATCGGGCCGAGCATGGCTGGTGGCGGTCCGAAGGCGCGACGAGAGAATCGTCTCGAGGGGCTTCAGGCCAGGTTCCGGGTGGGGCAGGGTTCGGGTCGAGACTCGGGTCCGGGGGCCGCTGGGCGCAGCGGCGCCAAACGTGCCCCGTTACTCGAACCGGCGATTGCGGGTGCTGCTGGCGGGCGTGGTCTGCCCCGGCCCCCGAGATGCCAACGGAGTGATCGCCTACGAGCGAGCGCTTTAGTCGAGTCGAGCGGGGGGAGTTCTAGCTCTAGCCCCGCCGCCACTCGAAGTTGCGCGCCGATGGGGGGCCGAGCCCGTAGCGGTGCAGGAAAGCGTTCGTGTGCGTATGCATCTCTGCGACCAACGCGCGATCGGATAGCTGCACAAAGCGGTAGCTGTAACCGTCCCGGAGGATATCGATAAGCCCGTATCCGAACGGGTAACCGCCCGGCGTGGCGACCTCGGTGGCGGGAACGCCGTCGAAATCGCGGGTGCGGGCGTTGCGGTGGGTGTGGCCGCAGAACACACCCCACACGTTTCCGGAGTCGCAGGTGGCGTGCAGCCTGCCGCTGTCGAGGTCCCGCAATCCGAAGATGATCGGCGGGAAGCTCGTGAAGGGCTGCACCGGATGATGGAGAAAGACGAATGTCGGCGCGCCGCCGGGGGATGCGACTTCGGCCAGAATGTTGTGCTGCGCAGACGTCAGAGATCCCCTCTCCGCCGTTCCCCCTCGGCCCCCCGTGAACTCCCCGGTCACGAGATCAAAGGGTGGGAACGGCGACGGGGACCGATCGGCCGAGTCGAGCAGGCAGAAGCGCATGCCCTCGTACTCGATCAGGGCACCCCCCGCCGCACGTCCGAAGGAGGCGGCAAAGTGGTCGGTGAGCGTTCCCTCGGAGCGGGAGTAGACGTCGTGGTTCCCGATCACGCAGTGCCACGGCATCGCGAGTCCGGAGAGCACCTCTTGCGCGAGCGCGAGCTCCGAGGCCTCGCCCGCATCGGAGATGTCGCCCAGCTGAATGCACAGCTCGGCCCCCGAGGAGTTGACGTCCTCCACCGCAGCTCGCGCGCTCGCCTCCCCCCAGCGAGAGCCGAAGTGCAGATCCGAGAGGACGGCCACGCGCAGCCGGACCTCGCCCGTGGGAGCCTCCGCCCCAGGGAGGGGCTCGAACTCGAGTACCGCGGGGAGCTCACGCGGGAACTCGACCGCGCTCCTGTCCTCTTCTCCCAGAGCTTGCAGCTCCTGTGCTCCGTCGTCGAGATAGGGCGCGATGTGGGCCCCCGCCCAATCGCCCAGGCGCACGAGGAAGAGCTCTGAGTAAGGCTCATCCGACGCTCCGGCCCCCGCCACCGAACGCATCCAGTCGGCGTGGGGATCGACCAGCGCAGAGTCTGTCTTCCGAACGCGGGAAATCAGCGAGGCTTCGACGATGGCTGCGCGGCGAACGGCTCGGCTGCCCGCCGCCTCGAAGCGGGGTGCCTCGGCCGCCCAGGACCCATAGACCTCGGCGCGCGCTGCCTCAACCACCCACGAGGAGCGCAAGAGGTCGGTTCTGATCTCGTCGGGGAGAATCGGCTCTGTCACGGTGCACAGGATAGGGTTCGTGCCGCTTGGGCTAAGAGGCCGGGCTGATCGAGAAGGAGAGCAACGTGTCGCTTGGGCACAGGATCGGGGAGGCCCCCCGCACCGACTGGGACCGCTACTTTCTCAACATCGCCCGCGAGACCGCAACGCGCTCCAACTGCGTCCGCCGCAAGCACGGGGCCGTGGTCGTTAGGCGCCGGCGCATCTGCTCGACCGGATACAACGGCCCGCCATCGGGGCACGCCCACTGTGACAAAGGCGCCTGCCCCCGTGCGTCCTCCGAAGCTGCCAGCGGCTGGGGCCACGACGACTGCATCGCCATTCACGCCGAGGCCAACGCCCTGCTGTACTCCTCTCCCGAAGAGCGCGACGGCGCCTCTATCTACATCACGGGGGTGCCGTGCTTCGGCTGCGCCAAGCTCATCGCCAACTCGGGAATCGCCGAAGTGGTGGCCGAGGGGCTGCCCTACGAGGGCTGGGAGAGGGTCCGTACTTTCCTGCTCGACTGCGACGTGAGGGTCCGCCTGCTGTAGTAGGCAACGGGGCCTCAGTCATGTGCGGCGGGCCTCGAACAGCAGGGCAAGTCGGCTCCTGTCGCGCGCAGTGACCTCCCAGCCGCTATTCCGCAGCTCCTCGAGCACCTGTGAGCGGCCCTTGAAGACTGTAGGCAGACGACCCTTCAAGGAGCGAGGGAGCACTGCTCCGAGTGGGAACAGGATCATGCAGACAAGAAGCGTGCCGTCCTGGTCGAGCACCCGGCCCAGCTCGGCCAGCGTGATCGGGAGCGGCGGCATGACCTGCAGGCCGTTCGTGCACATGATCGCTCCGAAGGAGTGGTCCCGAAACGGCAGACGCTGGACGTCTGCCTGCGCCGTCGTAAGCCATTTCGCTCCCCGTCCGTCGGCGCGCGCTTTCGCCTCCTCGACCATGCCGGCGGCGATGTCGGCGCCCACGACGAAGCTTCCCCGGCTCCATCTCAAGGTGAAATAGGCGGTGCCGACGGGGAGGTCGAGGATCGGCCGCTGCCGGGCGGCTTGCACCGCCCGGGCGCCCTGTGCGAGCACCTTGCGGTGAAGCCGCCCGGCCAAAAGCCTGAAGCCGAAGCTCACCACGATCGGGTCGTAGAGCCACGATGCGATAGCCGAGTAGAAGCGGGCCTCGAAACGCTGGAAGCTCGAGAGCGAGGAGCTCACTATTGTTCCCGAGCCCGTGGCGGGAGCTCCGAGTAGAGGCACTGCTCGGGGGCCTTGTCGACCCTGAAGCCTTTGAACGCCGGAGCGCGCAATCTGCCTGAGGCGGTCAGCTCTCGGTACTCGACCGTTGCGACCAGCACCGGATCGACCCAGTGGGGCGCGCGCAGAGGTTTGCCGAACCCCGTCGGGTTGGTGCCGGTGGGGTCCTCCCCGAAGGGCCGGGTATCGGTTTCGAGATCGAGTAGAAGCGGCATGATCTCGGAGATCGTTTTCTGGGAGAAGCCGGTTCCCACGGAGCCCAGGAAGCGGAGAACCTCGCCTTCGTAGGCGCCCACCAGGAGCGCTCCGAAGGAATCGGCCCTGCTCCCCTCGCCGCGCGACCACCCGCCGATAACCACGTCGGCCTCGTGGGTGACCTTGATCTTCAGCCACTCCTTCGTTCGCTTGCCGGGCCGGTAGGGAGAGCCGAGCCGCTTGGCGACGATTCCTTCCATGTGTCTGGCCTCGACCTCGGCGGACAGCGAGCGTCCATCCGTTTGGATGCAGGGAGACACCTGAACGTGGCGGGACGGCACGACGAGCTTCTCCAACATTTCCTTGCGCTTCTCGATCGGCTGCTCGATCACCGAGCGACCGTCCAGATAGAGCAGGTCGAAGGCGATAAAAGTCACCGGCAGTGACTTGGTGGCGCGTTCGATGTCGTGTTTGTTCTGAAGGTTGATGCGGCTCTGCAACAGCTCGAAGGAGGGAACCCCGTCCCTGAGCGCGACGATCTCGCCGTCCACGACCGCTTGCAGAGCGACGAGCTGCTGGTGCAGGCGGCCGATCTCCGGATAGGTGTCGGTTACGTCTCGGCCCTTGCGGGACAAGAGGCTGGTCTCGTTCGAGCACACCGCGAGAGTTCTGACGCCGTCCCACTTCGGTTCGAAGATGAAGCGCTCGTCGTCGAAGGACTCCTCGATGAGCGTGGCCAGCATCGGGGACAGAAGCGGCGGTTCCTCGGGGGTCGCTCGCTCGTCACTCCGCAGAAACGCGAGCCACTGGTTGTCGTCGGTGTGGTGCAGGTGGTAGACGCCCTGCAGCCTCTGGCCGTGCAGGCGAAAGCTGAGCTTTCCCGGTTCCTGTTCCAACACCTCGTACGTACCTTCGTCAAAAATACGGACTTCCCCTGCGCCGTAGTTGCCTTTTGGGATCGAGCCCTCGAAGCTGCCGTAGTCGAAGGGGTGGTCCTCGACGTGGACGGCGAGGTGGGGCTTGCCTTTTTTCGTGGGGAGGTTCTTGGGCACCGCCCACGACACCAGGACGGGCACTTCGCCGTTGAGCATCTCGAGCCGGAGGTCGAAGTGCAGACTTCGGGCGTGATGCTGGTGGATGACGAAGGTGCTCCCCGGAGGGGCGGTGGCAAGGTCGACGTTACCCGCGACCGCCGGCGTGGGCTCCGGGGTCGCTTCGAAGCTGCGCTTGTCGGAGTAGTCGCGAGTCTCACTCACGGAGCCAATCGTAAGGCCCTAGTCCTTGGCCCTCCTGCGCAGATGGAAGGCGAGCGACATGTTCTGTGATCCTCTGCAGCCGTCCACGTCCTTGTAGAACACCTGAACATCCAGGTAGAGGTGGCGCGCCTTGCGCCTGCCGAAGAAACCGGCGATCCAGAACCGGCGGTCTTCTCGGCGCACTCGTCGCAGCCGGTAGTCCGCCCGCCGCGCCTTGCCCGGAGGGCCGTACTCGCCGAGCTGCCGGTACATGCGAATTACCAGCCGGGTAGGCTTGTGGCGCTTGAACAGGCGCAGGTGAATCTTGCGGTGCGGGCGCCACGTCATCGCCTTTCGCTGGTAATTGGGGATGCCGTCGGCGATGACCGACTGGCAGAACTCTCCGTCCATGCTCTCCCATCCATAGGTCCACGGACGCCCGGCCTGACGGTCGCCGGGGCTGCGCAAGGCGGTCTTGGGCGGGTTGTGGTCGTGCGCGGGAGCGGGGGCCGGGATCAGCGACAGCACCAGCGCGAGCGCCAACGACCTATTCCACGAAAGGAGCGCTGAGGCTGCTTAGGTGGAGAAGATCGGCTCACGGGTCACCGAGGGCGCGCACGGGAGGAGCGCGCATCGTGGACCGAGGCCGCGCCTGCGACCAAGCCCTCGACCAACGGCTCTCGCCTGAGACCGCGCGGATCGGGGCCGGCCCAACCGTGGCCCAGCTCCGGGGCAAGCCATGAAGAAAGCGAGTGCTCGACGCGGAGGTGGAGGCGGAACCATGACACGTGAGCGTAGGCCGCAACCGCCTTGAGCTCGTCGGCGGACGCCCGTTCCGCCGCCCATCGAGCTCCGAGGTCGTAGCCGATCCCATAGTCCTCGAGCGCGTCGGCGTCTACCACGTGTGGCGCCCGTTCTACGCCGTCCAACACCCCTGCTGCCCCCCGACATTTCTGGGAATAACTTACTTAGCCTGAAGTTTGCACGGTGTTCATCAATTAGTAAAGATGGAAGGGCTAAGCAATTCCACCTAATTCGATCAATGCTGTTGGGCCTTGGCGTCCCTTCGGCTCATCGACGCGAGCCACGCCGCCAGGCCGACGCCGCCGTAGGGATCGTCCGAAGGCAAGCCTTCGTGCTTGGTAAACGCGTAGGTGTCGCGTAGGCCGCCCTCCTCGGTCAGGGCTCGGCGCCAGGCACTCCGGGCGCGTCTCCCATAGCGCTCGGAGCGGAGCCGGACGTAGGCGATCGGCCCTTCGGGCAGGGGCTGGGGAAGTGCTCCCGACGTCTCCGCCACACATACCGTCGCCCCCGCCGCCGCGATGCGGGCCGTCACCTCGGGGTAGTTCCACGACTCGTGGCGGAACTCGAATGCGTAGGGGAGGTGAGCGGGGCGGGTATCGAGCAGTTTCCCGAGGGCGTCGTCGTCCCGTTGTCGGTGCGGCGGAAACTGGAACAGGATCGCTCCGAGGTGCGGAGTGAGCGGCTGAAGGGATTTCAGAAAGGTGCCGAGGAACTCGGCGTTGCCGATGATCTTTGCGTGGGTGAGCCTGCGGTGGGCCTTGACCGTGAAGCGAAAGCCCGGGGGTGCCGCCGCGGCCCATCTCTGCATGGTGGTCTCGGTCTGGAGTTGGTAGAAGGTGGCGTTTATTTCGCATGCGCTCAAGGTAGTCGCGTAGTACTCGAGAAAGCGTCTCTGAGGGACGTTCGGCGGATAGAAGCCGGGCTTCCACTCGCGATAGGCCCAGCCCGAGGTACCGACATAGAGGCCCACGCTGGTCGAAACTACCCGCTCCCCGGCCCTCGCTCGCGCAGCTTTCGGCGGAGGTCAAATGGGAACGGTCCCCTATTAACCACCGCATCAGGTGGTCAAATGGGAACGGTTCCCTATAACCACCGGCCCGACATCCCCTAACCCTTTGGGGGCGCTCAGCGCCGCTTGCTGCCTTGGGGCACCTGTCTTTCGAGCGAGGCGAGCGCGGCCCCCAAGTTCTGCCCCGGCCCCCTTGCCACCTGTAGGAACGGGTCTTCGATCTGCGCCACGCGCTCGAAGATCGTTGCGATCGTGTTGTGCTCCGGGCGGACTTGTGAGAGCTCATCCCACTCGAATGGCGTCGAGACGGTTGCCCCGGGCTCGGGCCGCACCGAATAGGCGGCCGCGATGTTGGCGCCTTCACGATTCATGTTGACGTCCAAGAACACCTTCCCCGCCCGTTTGGGGATGTCCCATTCCATCGTCGTTGTCTGTGGATCCGCCGCATGCACGAGGTCTGCAACCCAACCGATGAAGCGGCGGACCTCGACGAAGTCGTGACTGCCGTCGAGCGGAACCATGATCTGCATTCCCGTCGCCCCGGAGGTCTTGGGATAAGCGAGGATCGAAAGGTTGTCGAGCACGAGCTTGATGAGTGATGCGACGTGAGTTACCTCGTCCCATGTCGCCGGTGGGAAGGGATCGAGATCGAAGAAAGCATATGAAGGACGATCTTGGCGGGGGCCGCGCGCGTGCAGGGGATGGAACTCTATGCAACCGAGGTTCGCGACCCACAGCATGTCGGCGACGTCCGAAGCCGATACGAAGCGGATGGGCTTGCTCTCGGCGCCGACCGGGATGGTAGGCACCCACTCGGGAGTGTGTGAGGGCGCGTTCTTCTCGTAGAAGAAATCGCCGGTGATTCCGTTGGGCATTCTCTTGAGCGTCAGCGGGCGCTCCTCGAGATGCGGCAACATGACCGGCGAGATGCAGAAGTAGTAAGTGAGCAGGTCGGCTTTGGTGTAGCCTTCCTGTGGCCAGTACACTTTGTCCAGGTTTGACAGGCGCAGTTGCTTGCTTCCTGCGCGCGCATGCCAGTGCTCACCTTGGCGTGTCACCGGGAGCTCGGCAGGAAAAGAAAGTGTCGTCGGGGCATTCACTGGGTAAACATCATACGAAGCAGTTATCGATACGCGATTCGGGAAGGGTGTTGTTCAAGTGACCAAGGTCGCATTCATTATGGACGGTATGTTCGAGGATTCGGAGTATCGAGTACCTTTCGACAGCGTCAAGGAAGCCGGTTACGAGGCGGTCGTCATCGGCCTCGAGGCCGGCAAGAAGCTCGAAGGCAAGAAAGGTAAGGAGACGGTGACCACCGATGTCTCTATCGACGACGTCTCAGCTTCCGACTTTGCTGGGCTCGTGATTCCCGGTGGCTACTCGCCGGATCTGATTCGCCTCAACGCGAAGATGGTCGCGTTCACCAAGGCCATATTCGACGCCCGCAAGCCGGTGGCGGCAATCTGTCATGCGGGTTGGATGCTCGCAGAGGCCGACATCGCGCGTGGCAGGACCGTGACCTCGTGGGCCTCGATCAAGACCGACCTGATCAACGCCGGCGCCGACTGGGTGGACCAGGAAGTCGTCGAAGACGGCAACCTCATCACCTCGAGGATGCCCGACGACCTCGACGCCTTCACCAAGACGCTGCTGTCTCAGCTGGGCCAGGCCGCGTAACCACATAGGTAATAAGCTGCAGAGGGGGCCGTTTCGGCGGCCCTCTATTGCGTCGGCGGGCCGGTGAAACGAACTTTTCAACGTTAGCCCCGGAAAGCGGAGCTGGTGTTGATAAGGGTCACCTTGGGCGCAGCACAGACCCTCTCCCGATAAGCTCTGCCCATCAGCCGCACTAATCGGGGGTGGGTCGAGGGGCATCGCACGCAAGGGAGTTTCGCTGGGAATGGCGCTCGCTCTGGCCGTGGGGTTTTTCGCGGGCCAATCGCTCTCGCGAGGCAAGCGTGCCTCCGGGCCGGGGGAGAAAGTTCTGGGCTTCGACGAGGTCGTATACCTGAGTCACGTCAACAGACCCGGCATGCCCATCTTCCCGGGCGACCCGAAGTTCCAGCTGAGGACCCTGTTCACGGTCGAAGAGGACGGCTTCCGGCTGAACTTCGCGGGCCTCGGCGAGCACTCGGGGACTCACTGGGGAGCGCCATGCCATTTCAACGCCTCGGAGCGCTGCGCCGAGGATATGGCTCCGGAGGACTTCTTTCACCCCGCAGTGGTCGTCGACGCCCGCTCTCAATCTCGGCGCAATCCAGACTACGCGCTCACGGTCACAGACCTGAAACGCTTCGAAGAGCGTCACGGCCGTATTCCCGACAACGCCATGGTGATCATGTGGACGGGCTGGCAGGAGCGGTGGGACGACCCTGAGTCCTACTTCAACCAGGACTCAGACGGTGTGCTGCACTTCCCCGGCATCTCGGTACAGGCCACACGGTGGCTGATCGACAAGCGCGCTCTGGGCGGCCTCGGCATAGACACACATGGCGTGGATCCCGGCATCGACGAGCTTTATAGGACCAACACGCTGCTGCTCAAGAAGCACCGTATCCACCTCGAGAACCTGGGCGGATTGCAGCAGATGCCTCCCAATGGGGGAGGCTGGATCGTGGTCGGGGGGGTTCGCAACCAGGGAGGCTCCGGCTCCCCGGCGACAGTGTTCGGGCTGATTCCCTAGTGGCGGGCTGGACGGGTACTAAGCGCCAAGTGAGCTCGTTGAGAACGGCCCTCGTGTGCGCTCTCTTGCTGGCCCTACAACCCGCCCTTGGAGCGAGAGCAGCCTTCACGCCCGAAACCAAGTTCTCGGCCGAGCAGCACGATGACTGGGAGCCGTACATCGCTGCGGACGATCTGGGGCACGTCTATTGGGCCACCACCCGCTACGGCGGCAGCAAGGCGTGCAAGTCGTGCCCCGATCCATCCGTCGTCTACAGAGTGTCCGCGGACGGCGGCGACACCTGGAGCAAGCCTCGTTTCATCTGCGCGTGTCCCGGTGTGGGGGGTCAACACGATCCGGTCATGGACGTCGATGATCAAGGCCGGGTCTCGCCCCCTCTCTGCCAACATGAGCTGAGACACTTCTCCTCCTGCAATTACTGACCCAGAAGGGCGAGCAAGGAGCATCAGCTTCATGGCTATCACGGAGACAAGATCAGGTTCGCGCGCGCATGCTGAGGGCATGCCCGAAAGTCGTCCGGACCCCGAGGTGCCGGCCAAGGCACGACGCCGACGCCACAGCGCCAAGTACAAGCTGCAGATCCTGGAAGAGGCCGACCGAGCCACCGAGCCGGGCCAGGTCGGTGCGCTGCTACGCCGCGAGGGTCTCTACTCGTCCCACCTCGCGACATGGCGCAAGCAGCGCCGAGAGGGGACGCTCGCCGGTTTGGCCCAGAGCAGGGGCCGCAAGGCCAAGGATGCGCGCGACCGCAAGATCGAAGAGCTCGAGCGCGACAACGCTCGACTGACCAAGAGGCTGGACCAGGCGGAGACAATCATCGCGGTCCAAAAAAAACTCTCGCGACTGCTGGGGATCGAGCAGGCGACCGACGAGAACACCGAGAGCTGATGGTGCAAGCCGTGAACGAGCTCTCATCCGTGATCGGCGCCAAGCCGGCGTGCGAGCTGCTGGGGGTCAAACGCGCCACGCTGTATCGCACACGAAGCCCACAGCCGGCCAGACCCGCGACGCCCCGGCAACCATCGCCCCGGGCGCTGTCCGAGCCCGAGCGCGAACGGGTGCTGAAGGTCTTGCACTCGGAGCGGTTCTGTGACGTCTCACCGGGAGAAGTGGTGGCGACGCTGCTGGACGAGGGCTCCTACCTCGCCTCGGAACGCACCATGTATCGCATCCTGGAGTCGCAAGGCGAGGCGCGCGAGCGTCGCAACCAGCTCGCCCACCCCGGGCACCGACGCCCGGAGCTGCTCGCCACAGGTCCCAATCAGCTGTGGACCTGGGACATCACCAAGCTCTTGGGTCCGGCCAAGTGGACCTACTACTACCTCTACGTGATCCTCGACGTGTTCTCCCGCTACACGGTGGGATGGATGGTAGCGGAGCGCGAGTTTGCGACCCTGGCGCAGAAGCTCATCAAGGAAACGATAGCGAAGCAGACGGTCGACCCCGACAAGCTCACCATTCACGCCGACCGGGGCAGCTCGATGACGTCGAAGCCGGTGGCGCTGCTGCTCTCAGACCTCGGCGTCACCAAGTCGCACTCGCGCCCACACGTCTCCAACGACAACTGCTACTCGGAGGCGCAATTCAAGACGCTCAAGTACCGACCGGGCTTTCCCGATCGCTTCGGATCGATCCAGGACGCGCGCTCTTTCTGTGTTTCGTTCTTCACCTGGTACAACGACGCTCACCGACATACCGGGATCGGGATGATGACCCCTGCGGCCATGCACTACGGCCGGGCACAGGAGCTGCAAGCCCGTCGCCAAGCCGTTCTCTCCAGCGCGTATGCCGCTCACCCGGAGAGGTTCCCTAAGGGACCGCCTCGTCCGTGGAAGCTGCCGACGGCTGCCTGGATCAACCCCCCGGAGATCCGTTCGACGACAGAGGAGGTGACTCACTAATTTCCGACGAAATGTGTCTCAAAGTTGTTGACAGGTTCCAGGGCTATGGCGCGGCGAGACGGCAAATCGCCGCATGGGAACGGGACTCTCTGACTCGAGTCTTTAGGCGAGCGCTTAGATACCCTCCGGCATGGCCACAGGAGAGGGCGCAAGAAAAGGGGGTAGATGTGGCGCTAGCCG
>DASRPA010000147.1:0-12921 GCA_035646635.1 Actinomycetota bacterium
CCGCACCTCCGCAAAGTCGACTCTGACTTCGGTGCGCAGGGTGCTGGTGTCCTCCTTGAGCTCAGAGCGCAAGCTGTTGAGGTCGGCGACCGAGGCCCGCGTGTCGATCTTCTCCTCGAGCCGATTGAGCCGTGTCCAAAACAGCGCTCCGAGGCCGGCGGCCACGAAGGCGAGGAAGACCGTGTTCACCAGATCGCCCGGAGTCATCTTCCTTATCGTAGTGCTCCCGCCCGGCGACGTTTGTGGCGTACACCACACTCATCGGGATCTAAATGGGATAGGGCAGACAAGCCCGCCGGCGGGCCTGGGCCGACAAAGCAAATGGGGCCGGCTCTTCGAGCCGACCCCAAGAGCTAGAAGCTCGTTCTGACTACCTGGCCCTGCGGTGGCCCTCGGTGTCGTCCTCGTCCGCTGCTGACACGTCCACCCTTTGCCTGCGGTGGCCCTCAGCGTCGTCCTTCTCCTCGGCCTCGAGGCGCTCTCGCTCTTCCGCCATGTCGTTCCCCTTTCATTTTTTCGGGCGACCTCTGTGAGCCGCCTCCTGAATCTTATGGGACATCCTTGCACCCTCTGCAGCCCCCGTCTGTCAGACCCCCGACAGATGAGCTGTCAACTTCCCGACACCCGTCCAGGCGGCTTCGGCAGGTCGATCACCATCTGCTCACGCGCAGCCTCCACCTTCACAGTCCGGCCTTGCCAGCTCGCCTCGATGCGGTCGAGCTCATCATCCGTTCGCGCCGGTGAGTGGTGGAACAGCAGCAGGCGAGGCACCCCGCAGCTCTCCGCAAGTCCGACCGCGTAGTCGATCGCGCTGTGACCGAACGAGGCGACCGCGGGAAACTCCTCGGCCGTGTGCTGGGCGTCGTGGATCAAGAGGTCGGCGCCTTGGGCCAACGCGCAGGCGTTCGAGTGGTACTCGCCGAAACCCTGCGGGCCGGGCCCGAATGCGATCGGGCTGTGGTCGCACATGTAGGCCAGCGAAACCTCACCGTCGCTTACCCTGTAGCCGAGCATCATCCCGCCCTTGTGCGGAATCTCGAGCGCCTGCACCGTGTAACCCTCGATCGAATGCTCCCCGGGCTCGATACTGCTAAAGCTCCAGTCGCCTCGAAGCTGACTCGGCGTGATCGGAAAATGAGGCGGGGAGATCACGCGCTCGAGCAAGCTGACCGGATCACCCTGGGCGGGCATCACCAGCGACACGCGCGCGTCGTCGCGATCGCCGGATGGAAAGAACGGCAGCCCATGGGTGTGGTCCCAATGCAGATGTGTCAAGAGAATGGTTCCCCGGAAGGCCTCGCCCTCGAGCCGAGGCGTCAGCTGTTGCAGTCCGGTTCCCGCGTCCAGCACCAGAGTCGGCCGCTCACTGCCGTGAGACAGCGCAACGCACGAGGTGTTGCCTCCGTAGCGCACGAACTGGGGGCCGGGGGAAGGGGTCGAGCCGCGGACCCCACACAAGACAATGCGCACGAGCCGAGCCTAACCCCGGCAACCTTTCTCCATTTGGAGATCGAGGACTGCCTGTTCCACGCGCGCACGGTCCCCGTGCGCTAGCCTTCAGGAACAACGCAGCGGCGGCGTGACCGCCCCGGGGAATGGGAGCAGCACATGGCGCGCAAGACGCAGACCGACTCGCAGCTTGTGACCTTTATAAAGGCAGTCCCGATCTTCTCTTCGTGCACTCAAAAGGAGCTCAAAGGAGTAGCCACATCCGGCAAGGCGGTCTCCTTTGAAGCCGGACGCGTCATCTGCAAGGAGGGCGAGACCGGGGTGGGCCTTCACATCATCCTCGAGGGCGAGGTCAAGGTTCTGGTAGGCGGCCGCACGCGACGCCGGCTCGGCCCGGGCGCCTTCTTCGGCGAGATCGCACTGCTGGATGGGGGGCCGCGCTCGGCTTCGGTCGTCGCCGAGACTCCGGTCCGAACGTTCGCCATCACCTCGTGGAACTTCCGCAGCGTGCTCAAGGAGCATCCCAGCATGCCCGTGAAGATGCTCGAGGAAGTCTGCAAGCGGCTGCGGGAAAACGAGCGCTCGCTCAGCAACTGACAAATACGCTGAGAACCGCTTCGCCCCAGCTTCCGCTGTGAAGGCTATGAGCACCGAAACCGCCGCCGGCCTGCTCGGGGCGACCGACTTGTTCAAGGACCTTGACCCACTGGTCCTGGAGCAGCTCGGAAGAAGTGTGACCATCCGCAACTACAGGCGGGGGCATCTCATCTTTTCCCAGGGCGAGCCCGGGGATTCGTTGTTCGTCATCGCAGAAGGCCTCGTGAAGGTATTCGTCACGTCCGAAGAAGGCGAGGACATGGTGCTCGTCACCCTGCACTCCCCTGAGACCTTCGGAGAGCTAGCGCTGATCGACGGGGGCCTCCGCTCGGCCTCGGCTGAGGCGCTCGAGCCCACGAGCGCGCTGACGCTGTCTCGCAGCACACTGATCGAGCTGCTGCAAAGTCATCCGGCCCTCGCACAAGCGCTGCTGGCTTCGTTGGGCGGGCTGGTGCGCAGGCTCACCGAACAGGCCGCGGACCTCGTATTTCTCGATCTGCACGGGCGCGTGGCAAAATTGCTGCTGTCGCTCGCCGAGGAACGGGGGCGCCGCGAGGAGCAAGAGGTCCTGCTCGATCTTCAGGTGACCCAGGGGGACCTCGCGGCCATGGTCGGCGGCTCCCGACAGAGCGTCAACCACATACTTCAAGCTTTCCAACGACGGGGCTACCTAGAGATAAAGGGCCGCCGCATCGCGCTCAAGGACCTGCGGGCGCTGGCGAAGAGAGCGGGCCTCTAGAGACTCGGCTCGGTCCCGGCCTCCCTCTCCGGACCAACCTTGGGTCGCAAACGGCCTATACGGGCGGTTTCGTACCAAACCTGCGGCTCACCCCGCCCCCCTTGCCGAGGCTTTGGTCCGTACTCAAACGCGCGCAGAGCGCGCCCGGGTACCGATTCGGTACTCCAGAGCGCGTCGCGCGCGATTCACTTCGGCGAACTCATTTGGTCTGTGGGCGGCCGATCTAGGCCCCCACTGCCTCCGCCGACGAGTCGATCCGCTCAAGCCAGGGCAGTGCCCCAAGCTCCTCGAAGGTCGCACGAGCCTGTTTGATCAGGTCATCCGCGTCGCGCTTTCTCCCCTTGCTGAGAAGCCACTCGCCATGCTCCAAGAGCGTCACCGCCACATAGAAATGCGCTCCGATGTCCCGAAACCTCGCCGCGGCCCACCAGAAGCTCGCCTCCGCGGCGGCGTCGTCCTGATCCATTGCGGCCAACCGGGCGCGAAATCGGGCCGCGTGCGCCTTGAAAAACGGGGGCAAGACACGCCCGTCGGTGTCGGCGAACGCCACAAGCTCCTCCAGGGCCCCCCGGTCGTCGAGCGCCAAGGCAGCCTCTCCAGCCTGGGCGAAACAGGCCTTCATCAACTCGTTGTCGATCCCGATGCCGTGTCCGGTACGAAGCGCCTCGCGGGTGATGGTCAGGGCCTCGTCGTGGCACCCCTCTGCCGCCGACATCACCGCCAGCACTATGGCGTAGCTCGCTCGATCCTGAAGGTCGTCCGAAAGCTCGAGCCGAACGCACGCTTCGAGAATCTTTTTGGCCGTGTCGTGGTCGCCCCGGTAAAAGGCGATGACCGCAAAGAAAGGCAGCTCTCCCAAGGTGAAGTTGCCGAGCTCTTCGTAGGGGGGAAGCTCCTCCAGAAGAGCCAGAGCCTCGTCCCAGGCGCCGGAAACGAGATGGATGAAACCCGGTCCGAGCAGGAACGACCGTTCCCAGTAACGATAGCCGAGAGTGCGGGCAAGGGTGAGCCCGTCCGCGTAGTGCGCGAGCGCGTCGTTGTAGCGATCGGCAATCAGCTTAACGTGGGCCATGTTGGCGTGGGCCCGGAGCACACTCGCGGAGAGGTCGTTCTCTAGCGCCACCTCGAGCGCCTGCCTTATGAGAGCAAGACCCTCGACGTTTCGGCCCTTACTCAGCAGCAGGAGACCCTTTGTGTTGAGCGCGCCTGATAGGACCTCGGGGAGGCCCTTCGCCTCTGCGATCTCCAGAGCGCGTTCCACGTAGCGGGCCGCTGTCGGCTTGCCGAGGAGGAGGGTCAGGCGACCCAACATGTGGGCGACGAACGCAAGGTCTGCATCCGGCTCTTCGCCGGACAGCACTTCGAAAGATCGCTCAAGCCCCTCAAGCGCCTCATCTCCCCGGCCCCCGTCCCACATCACCTCGGCGAGGGCCGCCTTCACCCGGGCCGCCGGCGGAACCATGTCCTCGCGTTCGTAGAGGGCCACGGCCGCCCCCAGACAACCCATGGCTCTCTCACTGTCGGCCCCGCGCCACGCCATGCGCCCGGCTCGCTCCAGAAGAGACGCTCTGGCACTGTTCTCAGACTGAAGCTCGGCGGCTTGCTCGTAATAGCGGCGCGCTTCGTCCGCGGCGGCCAGCGCCTCGGCGCGCTCGCCGGCGCGCTCGGAGGCGACGGCCGCCCGCCTCTTGATGGCGGCGGCGTCCGGAGCCTGGGGAGCTGCCCTGTAGGCGTGGAGGAGGTGGGAGCAAACGACCTCCGCGATCTCGTCGCGGTCATAGCCCGAGCCTCGTTCGAGGTAGTCGGCGACCTCGAGGTGGCGCGCCTTGCGATCCTTCTTCGAGATCGTCTCGTAGGCCACCTTCTGGACCAACGCCTGCACGAAGCCGTATTGACCTCGCTCGGGCGACATCGGGTCTTGCTGGATGGCGAGCAGCTCCCGGCGCACCAGTGAGGTCAGAAGGGGATCGAGTTCGTCCTCAGTCCTCCCGGTGACGGCGAGCAGAGCACTCTTGGTCACGGTCTTGCCCGCCACCGCTGCGTCCTGGAGCACATGCCGCTCGGAGTCGGGCAAAGCGTCGAGCCGAGCCGCGATCAGTGCCTGCAAGCTCTCCGGCACCTCGAGCGCGTCCACGGCCCCGCTGACCTCGTAGCGATCCCCGGAGCGCTTGAGAAGGCCGCGATCGAGCAGCATCCGCACCGTCTCCACGGCGTAGAGCGGGATGCCCTCGGCTCGCTCGGCGATACGGGTGCGAAGGTCCTGCGCTAGCCCGGGAGCGAGCCCACTCAGGAGCCCGTCCATGGCATCGGCAGGCAAGGGATCGAGGTAGGCCGTCGTTGAGTCCCGCCGAGCCACGCTCCAGCTGGGACGTTTTTCGAACAGCTCGGGCCGGGCAAGGATCAGGACGAACAACGAATGTCGGCGCGACCACTCGAGCAGGTACTCGATGAAGTCCAGCAGCGAAGGATCGGCCCACTGGAGGTCTTCGAACACGAGCACGGTGGGCGCATGTTCAGACAGGCGCTCGAAGAACAGCCTCCAGCCCGAGAAGAGGTCCTCCTTCTCGATGCCGCTTCTGGTCTCGAGGCCCAAGAGACTTGCGAGCCGAGGCTCGATCCACCTGCGCTCGTCGGGGTCGGAAACATAGCGCGCCACCGCGGCGCTGAGTTTGGGGGCGGCAACGGCCGTTTCCTCCTCCTCGAGAATGTCGGCCCGGCGTCTGACCATCTCGGCGAGGGCCCAATAGGAGACCCCCTCTCCGTAGGGAAGGCACCGGCCCCGGTGCCAGAGGATGTCGTCCGAGAGGCCGTCGATGTACTTCTCGAGCTCCCATGACAGGCGCGTCTTACCGATGCCCGCCACGCCTGCGACCGTCACGAGGTGTGCCCGGCCCTCGTCCGCGCAACCGTGAAAGAGGTCCTTGACCAGGCGCATCTCGCGGTCACGGCCCACGAACGGCGCCTCCAATCCCTCGGCGCGCTGCATACCCATTCGATTGGCAACCACCCGCAGAGCTCGGAATAGCTGTACGGGCTCGGCCTTTCCCTTGAGCTCGAAGACGCCTGCGTCCTCGTAGGCGATGGCCGCCGCGCTCAGGCGATACGTGGCCCCATCCACGAACGTCCCTCCGGGTGCGGCCGCAGTCTGGAGCCGGGCCGCGGTATTGACGACATCGCCGGCGACCATTCCCTGGCCCCGAGCCGAGAGGTCGACCGCAGCTTCTCCGGTCACCACTCCGGCGCGCGCTTGGAGGCCGGGAGCTCCGGCCTCGGCCCCCAACGCTGCCACGGCCTGAATCAACTCGAGACTCGCCCTCACGGCGCGCTCGGCGTCGTTCTCGGTGGCGACCGGCGTACCCCACACGGCCATGACCGCGTCGCCGATGAACTTCTCGACCGCCCCTCCGTAACGAGTGATCACGCTGCGGCAGTCGTCGAAATAGCGGGTGAGCAGGTCCCTGACCTCTTCGGAGTCGCGGCTCTCGGAGAGGGTGGTGAAGCCCACGAGGTCGGCGAACAGGACCGAAACGAGCCGCCGCTCCTGCTGGGAGGCCGGCAACGGCGCCTCGGGACGAGCTTCGGACGGGCCCGAGGCAGCGAGAGAAGTGCCACATTCGCCGCAGAACAGGGCCGAAGGCTCGTTTGTGGCTCCGCAAGACGAGCAGCCGAGCTGCAGGGCCGTCCCGCACTTGAGGCAGAACTTGCGCCCGCTTCGGTTGTCCGCCCCACACTCCGGGCACAGCATCGTTGCCGCCTCTCCTGCCACTACTTCTTCCGGACTTGAGCGTAACCGGGCGCCCGGCTCCGGCGCGGCGGCTACGCTTCAGAGGGTGGGTCCGAGGCGGAGCCTTCGGCGGGCTCCGGCTCGGCCTCAGACAACTCCCACGACGCCGGTACTCCCCGGTAGCGGGCGAGCAGATACAGAGAGATCAGCACCACCGCAGCGGCGAGGATCTGGCTGCCCGTGAGCCCGAGATAGCGTTTGTCGACGCGCAGGAAGTCGGTCACCACCCGCATCGTGCCGTACCAGACTCCGAAGAACAGCGCCAGGAAGCCCGCGCGGCGCACTGCCCGTCCCAGCCACACCAGCACCAAGAACAGGATCAGGCTCGAGACCATGTCGTACAACGCGGTCTGGTGGAGAGCGAGGTCGAAACACCCCAAGGACGGAGGCTGCCCCTGCCGAAAGGCTTGCAGGTAGACGGAGGCAGGCTGCGGCGGACCGGCGGCGGCATCGCCAAGGCAGCGCCAACCGAGCGGAAAAGTCGTGGGCTTGCCGAGATGGTCTCCGATGGCGAGGTCGCCGAAGCGACCCACGAAGATCCCGAACGCCAGTCCCACCACGGCGAGGTCGAGACTTCGCCAGAAGCCCATCCGGTGTGCTCTCACATAGGGAACCGCGGCCAGAATGCCGCCGGTGATACCGCCCAGCAGCGAGATGCCGCCCTCGTAGACCTTCAACACGCCGAGCGGGTCCTGTCCCGCGTCGGTTACTTGAGACAGGTGACCCAAGACGTAGCCGATGCGGGCGCCGACAAGCGCGCCAAGCAAAGCCCAGAACAGAGCATTCCAGATGTCGTCCTCGGCCGGTTCTCCCACCGCTCGGGCGCGTTTCACCATTAGACGCGCACCCAAGAGGTAGCCGAGCGCAATCCCGATGCCGTGGGGGGAGACCGCTAACGGGCCGAGCTCGATGCGCGACAGGATCTCCCACGCCAGTGGATCGATGCCGAGCTTGAAAGCCTGGGCGACGATCACGACGCCGCCCGACCGGAACCAGGCTTGGCAGGTGTGGCCCAAAAACGACCGTATGGGTTCTTTTCGGGCCAAAGGTGGAGCTTGATCCCGATCACGGTACGTTGCGGCCGAACTCTTCGAAACAGGCGTGCGTAACCGGCATCTTGCCGGCGAACAACTGTTCCACGGCCTGCGCATAGATCCTGATCTCGTATTGAGCCGACGGGGAGTTACGCAGCGCCAGAAAGTTCATCAGCGAGCGTGCGTTAAGGGTCCAATAGAACTGCGTGTAAATGCCGAAGGGGAGGAGGCTGCGGGCGAGCTCCTTCGCCACCCCCTTGCCCACTAGCGCGAGGTATTCGTCGTAGAGCTGCCCATAGACCCGTCGAAAGGTGTCGATGGTGTCGGTGGCAACCGTCTCCTCGGCGGGCTCGAAGGTGTACGCGCCGGGCTTTCCCACCTGCGTCCGAACCGCCTGCGGAGAAGGGACGTAGAAGTCGCCCTCGAGCTGATGATATCTGGCCGATTCCTCATTGAAGGAGTTGTGCACGACGATGCCATTGGCCACGAAGTTGTGCCAGGGCACCTCGACGCTGAGGTCATATGTCTGCCGGAGCCCGACGTACTCCACCCTCTCTACTTGGACGGGCCTACCAGTGAGCTTGCACCCTCTTCGATGAGGGATCTGCAGGCTCTCCGTGACGGCGCCCTGGAACGCAGCGTAATCGCGAGCAAAGGCGATCTCTGCATCTTGGGTTCGGTGAATGCTCCTATGACAAGCATCGCAAACTGTGATCAAGTTCCCTATGTCGCGAGCCCGGGACTCGTCGAGCCATACAGGCACGATGTGGTGGGCATGCAGCTTGCCTCCTCGCTTAAGGCACGAGCGAACCTGGCACGTGTAGTCGTATCTGAAGTGGACGAGAGGAGCTTGCTCCGTGGTCCAGCGGGCGATTGACGCCCTCTCCGACGACACCCCGCCTCGCCAGAAGTTGCTCTTGGGCCCGGACCTCGCCTTCCTGATCGCCTCCAATTGTTCAGGCGACCACCGCCGGACAAGCTTGTAACCCTTGACTCCATCGTTCCAGGGCACATGTCCCGGTCGATAGCCCCTTTCGTGCTGCGAAAACTGGAGGCCATGTTTCCCAAGCCACTTGCGGATCGTGTGGTAGCTGCAACCGGCGTCGTCCGCCATCTCTTGAACGCTCCGCCCACGCTCTCTGCGTTGTTCCATCCAGACCCGATCCTGGTAAGCCTTTGCTCCATTGATCACAAAGGACGCCAATCGAGTTGTCCTCGCCTCCACCCCATGGCCCGTGAGTCCCACAGCCTCCTCAAGAGTCTGCCACCCAGCGTCGGTAAGGAATCTGTGTGTGCGGGTCGCATCTATCTGCTTGCCATCGGCGAGCGTCACTCTGTACACGAGCTGCACTCCGGATTCGAACATCTCGCTAATATGTGCGGTCGTGAACTCGTTGCTGTCCTCGTCGAGCACTCGAACCCGCATCCCTCTCAGTCGCCAACGAGAGCTTCGATACGCCGTTGTCCCCTCGGACAGATAGCGCGTGATGGTGTTACGACCCGACCCGGTCATCCGAGCCGCGGCTCTAAGACTGTGGCCCGCGCTAATGAGCCGGGAGATGTCCTCCTCCCGAGACCGCGTGAGCGCGCCACCATTCTTCTCTCCAACCGTCCACATGGCCCAAAGCTCGTCCATGGACTTGCTGAGCCCCCGAGGCGCTGCACCCGTCACGTCAACGAAGCTGATTCGAGTGTCACCCGTCAGGCAGCCCACCCGGTGACGAAACCATTCTCTGGCGACGAAGATCGGGCAGCGAATGTGGAAGCGAAACGAGTTGTGTTCGAACGGCGAACCGTGGCCGCTACGCATCAAGAACTTGATCAGACCGGCGTCGCGCTCGTCCATCTCATCCCGGTGAGCGGCGAAGCTGACCCGGGCGCCGTTGACGACCGAAAGGTCGTCGGCCATGGCCTCGTCAAGGCGCACGAAACCGTGGTCGAACACCAGCAGCTCGCCCGGCTTGTCGCCGGGCCTGATCTCCTCGGTCATGGTCGGTCAGTATAGGAAGGGGGTCCGACACGGCCCGCCCACGGGCCTGTCGGGCCGAGGTTTTCTGAACGTTGCGTCTCCAACCACCCCACAGGTGGTCACGGCCGCAAAGTTCGGGCCCGACTCGGCCCGTCGCTATAGTGCCGGGCACTGTGCCCCTCGAGATTCGGTTCATCTCCGGCTACGACGTCGACTCTCTCGAGCTCAGCCGCCACGACATCTTCGGCGCGGTGGAGGACGCTGTCCGGGCCCAAGGCGAGGGTCGGGTGGTTCTCGAGCCCCGGACCCACCTCGTCCCCCCCAACGACGGTGCCGGGCACTTCAACATCCTGCGGGCGCATCTCGGCCCCCAACGAGTTAGCGGCGTCAAGGTCGTGGGGGACTTCGTCACGAACTACTTGCGAGGACTTCCTTCGGAGCTCGGGCTCGTGACGATCTACGACCCCGATACCGGAGCGCCGCTTGCCATCATCGATGCGACCGACTTGACGTCCGCGCGAACGGGGGCCGTGACCGCGCTCGGGGCTCGTCACCTGGCGCGCCCCGACAGCAAGGTGCTCGGCCACATCGGGGCCCGCGGTACGGCATGGTGGAACATCATGATGCTGGACGACCTCTTCGATCTCGAGGAGATCAGGGTCACCAGCGCCCGAGCCGAGTCACGTGAAAGCTTCGCCGCCGAGCTGACCACCGCTCTCGGCAAGGAGGTGCAAGCCGTCGCCACACCGGAGGAGGCGATGGCCGGCGCCGACATCATGGTCGAGGCCTCACGCCTGGTCGAGCCGGAGGTACTGCTCCGCACCGAGTGGGTAACGCCGGGCTCGCTGGTCGTCCCCTACGGAACGGTCAGCGCGGTCGAGCTCTCGCTTACCGACGTGATGGACAAGGTCGTCGTCGACGATTGGGGGCAGGCGCAAGCGGGCCGCTTCGGCGCCCTGAGGGAGCACATCGACAAGCGACTCGTCACTCGAGAGAATCTCCACGCCGAGCTCGGAGACATCGTCGCCGGAACAGCTCCCGGGCGGGAGTCGAGCAAGGAAAGGATCCTCTTCTGGCACCGGGGTCTGGCGACGACCGACCTGGCAGTGGCACACCTCATCCTGCAGCGGGCCGAGCAGCGGGAGATCGGAACTCTGCTTCCCTATCGGCGCTGAGGCCCCTCCGTTCCCAGCTCCTCCAGAACCTCGATCAAGCGCCCGATCTCGGCGCCCAAGGGCCTGTCCACGGTGATCGGCTCGACCGCCGCAGTGACCAGGGCTGCGGTCCGTGCGAGGCCGTGCGGAGGCGGGGTGCCCCTCAGTGCCCACGCCTGACGAGCCACCAGCAGGGTGCAGGCGAGAACCTCACGAACCAGCTCCTCCACCCGCCGCAGCTTCTCCGCCGCCTCGAAGGCAAAGGTCATGGCGTCCTCTTGTCCGAGGGAGGAATCGGCCAGCCCTAACGACGCCGGTACGCACAGGCGCCGGAGCTCGTTGACGGCTCCCAGGGCCCGCTTGTATACGACCATCGGGCCGCAATTGGGGCCGGCGGTGGCGGTGAGCTGGTCTGGCAGGCCGCTGAAGCGGTGATCGAGCAGCCGATGGCACCACTGCGCGGCCAGCTCGGCCCCCTGTGCGAGCGCGAGCGCGAGGCCGTCCATGCCCGCCGCAAGCCCGATCTGATGAAAGCCGCCGTTCGTGACGAACCGTCCGTCGACGAACGCGGGTGAGTCCGTGACCGCGCCCAACGCCCGCTCCGTGTCCTCCGCGAGCCGGGCCACGGTGCGGTCGACGTGTGCCACGACCTGCGGGATCACCCGCAGGGACACCGGCGCCTGAGTCTGCCGCCCGCTTCGCTCGGACCCTGCGAGAAGCGCCCCCAGCGACTCCAGTCCTCGAACCAGCACGGGATCGTTGCCCAGCCGGCCCACCGCCGCGTCGTAGGGGTCGAGAGGAGCCTGCAACGCGTCGATGACGCAGGCGGCGGTGACCAGCAGCTCCCGCCACAACTGCGCGGCCCTGCGGCGGCGCCCGAAGGCAAGGGCGGCGGCGGCCGGAGCCCCCGCCAGCAGCGCGATCCCTTCCTTGGACTCGAGCACGTAGGGCTCGACCCCGCGCGCTGCCAGCGCCTCGGCGGCGGAGCAGGTCGTGTCCCCGTCGAGCACCAGACCCACGCCGATGAGCGTCTGAAAGGCGTGCGCCAGCGCGATCACCTCTCCCGAGGTTCCCATCGTCCGACGGGGGACGGCCGGCGTGAAGTCGTCGTTGAGTCGGGCGGCTAGGTATTGACACAGCCCGGAGGTCGCTCCCGCATGGCCACTGATGAGGTTGACCAGCCTCACGACCAGCAGAGCCCTCGCCTCTGGCGCGGAGAGATAGGGGGCTGAGCCGACCGCCCGTCCCAGAAGGAGGTTGCGTTGCTGCCCGGCCTGGTCGGTCGCAGTGAGATCCTTCCGAGCCATGAACCCGGTGCCGGTGGTCACTGCGTAGACGCGCTCCCCTGCAGCCAGGACGGCCAGCATCGCGGCGCGGGCCTCGTCCACCCGTCGCAGCAGGCCCTCATCGAGGACGAGCTCCTCAGAGTGCCATGCAATGCGCTCCAGAGCATCGGCATTCAGATCCCCGGCGTCACGAATGGTCACCATCGAGCTGATCAGGCGGGCAGCAACGTGATCGGCACGCCGAGGCCGGGGGCCGCAGCAAGTCGGCGATCGGCGGTCAACAACGGGGCGTCGAGTCGCTGAGCCAAGGACACGTAGGCGGCGTCGTAGAGAGAAAGATTGGCCCGATGCCTCCACGCAACCTCTATCAGAGGAGCATGCGGGGTCCGGGTAATGGGCGCACGCAGCAGAACCCTCAAGGCAGCGTGGGCGCGGCCGCCATTCATGATTCCCCTGCGCTCGAGAGATGCCAGCGCTGAGGCGCACTCGATATCAAGGAGCTCGGGGGCAAAGGCCTCGTCGGATAAGACGGCTTCCTCGACCGCGTCACCCGCCGGTGACCTGATCAAAAGCTCCACCAGCGCCGACGCGTCAACAACCAGCGCCACGCATCCGCTCGGCTCGTTGTCGGGCAATTAGCTCGGAGGAGCTTTCGTCCATCTCCGCAGGCTTCAAGGCACGGACCTCAGCGGCCCAGTCGGAGCGCGATGGCAACTCCTGATCCCGCCGGATCAGATCGAGGACGTAGTCACGGATAGTCATGCCGGCCTGAGCGGCCCTCTTCCGCAATTCACGGTGAACCGGTTCGGGTAGGTTCTTGATTTGTAGGTTTCCCATGGCATGATAGTATCATGCTTTAAGCATCCTCAAGAGCGCGAGCCCTCTGCAGGGGCGAAGAACACCAGCGCG
>DASRPA010000148.1:0-2087 GCA_035646635.1 Actinomycetota bacterium
CAAAACCCGCTCTGACCTGACCCTCTATGTTGTCAAGCTTCTTTGTCAAGCGGCCTCCGGCAAGCCCCTCACGTCCGCCACAAGCTGCCGAAAGACCAGATTCGATAGGTGTCGCTTGAGGCACCTCATGGCCTCTTTCTCGGACTTTCCCTCGGTCTGGCGACGGGCGACGTAGGCCTTGGTGTCGGCGTGGTGTCGCAGACGGGCTCGGGCCATCATGTGGAGCGCGTAGTTGAGCTGGCGGTTGCCGCCGCGGTTTAGCCGGTGGCGCTTGGTGGCGCCTGAAGAGGCCTCGAGAGGCGCGGTTCCGGTCAACATGGCGAACGCTCCCTTCGAGCGGATGCGTGCGGGTTCGCCGACCTCGCCGAGAATCTTGGCAGCGATTACCAAGCCGATGCCCTGAAGCTCGGTGAGGGTGGTGCCCGACTCATTGACCTTGCCCGCAATTTGCTTCTCGACGTCCGCGATCTTGTTGCTCAGCCGACGGATCTCCCGGATGCGGTCGCGGATGAGACCCGCTCGCACCGAGCGGTCGCCGCGGAGCAGCGTCATCGCGCCGTCCTGGTTCCTCTTCGAGTTGAGCTTGGGCAGCTTTTTCTCGTAGCCCGGGTGGGAGATCACGAGATCTGTGTGCGTGCGGTTGATCAACCGGGTGCGGGCACGAACGAGCTGGTCACGGTGGTCGGATAGCAGCTTGAGGTCGATGAAGACATCGCTGCGCTGGGGCGAGGACAGACCCTCGCCCCGCGCCGCGACGCGGGCGATAGCGACGGCATCCGAGGGATCGGACTTGCCCTTGGAGGGGGTGCGCTTGCGCTCACGATGTGTGAGGAACGCGGGCACTTCGTAGACGTTCTCGTCGGCGTCGATCAGATGCCGGGCTAGGCCGGCGCCGTAGCTGCCGGCGCCCTCGATGCCGATGACCCGGTCGCGACCCTGCGCCTTGCTCCATCGCAGCAGTGCGTCGTGCCCACGGGCATCGTTGGGAAACTCCCTGGCACCTGCCACGCGCCCAAGCTCGTCCAGCGCCGCCACAGCAAGCGAGCTCTTGTGGGAGTCGATACCTATCGTCACACCCATCCTGGCCTCCTTCCCTCGGCCGATCTACGATGTGACCAGCGGGAGGACAACCAGGCGTTGGGGGAAACACCCCTCTATCGAGTCACTTCCGCTAGTCCGGTCCCGGCCGGAGGGACGGTCAGGTCAGAAGTCAGCTACTGCGACAAGGCTTTTGGAGTCACCTCCGGCCGGTTACCGGAAACTCTCCGCGAGGAGAAGAGTCCACAGCCGGATTCTCACGCCAGGTCTTATGGGAGGTGGGCCGCCAGGGAATCGAACCCTGAACCTACGGATTAAGAGTCCGTTGCTCTGCCTGATTGAGCTAGCGACCCGCGGGGGCAGTGTAGCAACGGCCCGGCTCGAGCGGTCCCGGCCCCCAGTGGAGATCCACTCACCTCAAGCGTGGGCATATCTCCACTGAGCGATCAAACGAGAGGGCGACCGACCGGATTCGAACCGGCGACATCCTGGACCACAACCAGGTGCTCTAACCTTGCTGAGCTACGGCCGCCAAGGCTCCCCAGCGTAACGCAGCTCCACCTCGCCTAGAGGCCGGGCACGAGGCGAGTCACAACTTGGCGAACCGCATAGGGCTGGGAGCCCGAGGTCGAGAAGAAGCCCAAGTCCACCCACGGCCCCCCGGCCACCTGCCAGCGGGCGCTCCAGATGACCTCAACCCCGACGGCATAAGCCCCTCTTACCTCGTAAAGGTGGGCGATGTCGCCTGGTTGCTGAGGGCTCCACGGCCGTCCCGGGTGGGACGTCACCGCGGTGGCGCCGTCCCCGAAGTCCCACACGTATTGCACCGGCCGGGCCTGCGCGATCACTGTGAGCCCGGGCACGGAGGCGACCGCCTCGATGGGCTCGAGCCGGTTCGCGAGCCACACGAAGCTGTCGAGCCCGGTGAGGCCCACGGCGGATGGCGCAAGGCGCAGCTTGGGAACGGCGGCGGCCGCAACAGCTTGATCGATGGCCACTTGTGCGAGCTCCTCGGGGGACGGCGGCGGTGGTGGGCGGGGGTTGGGTCC
>DASRPA010000149.1:0-31613 GCA_035646635.1 Actinomycetota bacterium
GTTGCCGTAATTGCATGCATTGCGGTGCTGTTGGCTATCATCCTCCCCGCCGTGTCGGACGATCCCCGGTGAGGAGCACTTGCGGTGGCGAAACACGGAGACGCGTTGTACCTGCGCGTGGGGGACGCGCTCGCAGATCCACAGGCGATGACCAATGATCTGCAAGCTGCGGGGCTTGATGCCAGAGTGGAAATCATACCGGTGGGCCCCAGCTCAGTCGGAGTGTGGGTTGACGTGGTGAATGACAGCACGACCGGGTACAACGATCCGAGGATCAGCGATCTCTTTCGGCAGATGTATCCAGAGGAAGACGAAGGCACAGAGCAAGCAGGGATTCCGCACACAGCGTTCTCGAGGTACCTGCCGACTTCTCGACACCCATTACGTTGCGCGTCGGCCGAGCCGCTGCGGACGGTGAAACGTGGGTAATGAGCCACACGCGAGATGCCCCCGACGAGACCGGGCCGGGCGGAATTCTCCACTGCCTTCGGAACCTCGATCCACCGGAAGTGGATCGAGTCCTTCGAGACCTCGGCTTCGAAGTCCAGTGGAGCTACAGTCGGTCGCCAAACTATGGAGAAGCTCTATCGGACCCCCCCTCGGGGAAGGTCATCGTCTACGGCGAGCTTGCAGGCCCGGACGTTCTGCGAGTTGACACCGTCGACCCCGACAGCTCGATGGCCGAGAAAGCACTCGAAGATGAGGGGGCAGGCACCCAGAGCTGCTGACGCAGGTCGCATTTCTCGCCGAGTGGTGGCCAGATGATCTATGTGACCACCTCACCACCACTCGGCCCCCCGCCCCCCGACGTTCGTCACCAAACGTCGCCCGAGCGCCACTCGCACATCAGAGGAAGCGTTGTTTCAAGATGCTGCGTGGACCCAGTTCGCAGAACCATGACCCCGCCGTCATCCTCAGCCGTCCGCTGCGGCCCCCTCCGCGAGCTCGTGTAGGTCGGTCCCGGCCACAGCTCCCATCCGAGCCGGGCATAGAAATCCGGGAGGCCTGTGGAGAGGCCCCCCAGCTCGAAGTGGGCTTGGATGAGTTGGCCGATCTCTCGCATGACCGTGGAGGAGTGTCCCCGGCCCCGATGCTCGAGCGCAGTCGCGACGCCCTCGACGTAGCCGGCTCGAAGGGGCCGGTCTGCAGCCGTCAGGAGCCGTTCAACGACTGCAGCGTGAGAGACAATGCCGTTCTCCACGGCAAGGACATGAAGCCCGCCCACCGTGTGGTCCCAGTCGTCGTCAGTAAATCCGCCCTCAAAGGCTTCGTCCAGCAACTCTCGGAGCGCATGCAGATCGGCTTTGGAAAACTCATGAGTTGCCACAATCCGAACCTCGACCACCGCAACACTATGTGCCCATCCCTCGGCCCCGACACTCTCCTTGTGAATACCAGTCGACCCCGACACCAAGATGGCCGAGAGAAAACTCGAAGATGAGGCGCCGGGCGACTTTATCAACGGGAGCCCCGGTGAGCGGGGCTGGGCTTGAAAAGGTCGATTCGGGCGGCGCGGGGCCACCACTCGGCCCTCGCCGAAAACAGGGCAACCTCTAGACTGCCGTCATGGACAGATTGGACGTAGGCGTGATCTTCGGAGGGCGCTCGGTCGAGCACGACGTCTCGATCGTGACCGCCCACCAAGTCATGGCCGCGCTCGCTCCCCGCCACAACGTGCACCCGATCTACGTCACGAGGGAGGGACGCTGGCTGCACTCCGAGGCGCTCAACGATCTGGCCGTCTACCGACGCCGGGCCTGGGACGAGGTCGCAGACGAAGGTTTCATTCCCCCGAGCGCGGGCCGCGGGGGCCTCTATCTGCCCGGCGGGCGGCTCAAGCGGGCCCGCTCGGTTCCGCTCGACGTCGTGGTCCCCGCCATCCACGGGACCTTCGGCGAGGACGGCACGCTGCAAGGCCTCCTGGACCTGGCCGGCATCCCCTACGTAGGCTCGGGAGTGCCGGGCTCCGCCGCGGGCATGGACAAAGTGCTTATGAAGGCCGCGTTTCTGGCTGCGGGGCTGCCGGTGGTCCCCCACGTGCTGGTGGAAGCCGAGCTGCTCGAAGCCGATCCCGGCCGCACCCTCGACGAAGTCGAAAGCTCCTTGGCCTATCCCGTGTTCGTCAAGCCGGCGCGGCTGGGCTCCAGCGTCGGAATCGGGAGGGCCGAGGACCGGGCCGGCTTGGCGCAGGCTCTCGATGTGGCCTGTCGCTACGACCGCAGGATCCTCGTCGAGCGGTCGATGGAGGGCTGCATCGAGGTCAACTGCGCAGTCCTCGGCGGCGCGGGGGTCGAGCCCCGGCCCTCACTTTGCGAGCAGCCCGTTCCGTGGGAGCAGTTCCTGACGTTCTCCGACAAGTACTTGAGGGGCGGCAAGTCCCCGGCCTCCGAGTCCCAAGCCCCCAAGTCTTCGGGCATGGCGAGCCAGGAGCGCCGCATGCCGGCCCCCATCTCGGACCGTCTCACCAAGATGGTGCAGGACAATGCGGTGGCCGCCTTTAGGGCCGTCGACGCCTCCGGAGTCGCCCGCGTCGACGCCTTCGTGGACGAGGGTGCGGAACAGAGCTGGGTCATGGAGATCAACACCGTGCCCGGATCATTCGCTTTCTATCTCTGGGAGCCCGCAGGAGTCTCTTTCGAGAAGCTCGTCGACACGCTCATCGACATCGCCCTTGAGACCCACCGGAAGCGAGAGGGACTGCTGTTCAGCTTCGAGTCGGGCATGCTCGAGGCGTCATTGGGGGCCAAGGCGGGTGGCTGACTCGAGGGCGACGGGCCTCGCAGAAGAAGACAAGCGGCGCTTTCAGGACGACGTACCTCCCCTGCTCGACTCTCTCTACGGGGGCGCCCTGAGGATGACCCGCAACCCCGCCGACGCCGAGGACCTGGTGCAGGAGACGATGCTGCGGGCATACCGCTCCTTCGATCGTTTCGAGGCGGGCACGAACCTGAAGGCGTGGCTCTTCCGCATCATGACCAACGCCTACATCAACACCTATCGCAAGAAGCAAAGGGAGCCGCAGAAGGTATCCACCGATGAGGTCGAGGATTTCGACCTCTACCAGGAGCTCAAGAACCACGATCCTCAGTTCACCGAAACCCCCGAGTCCCTGGTGCTCGACGCCCTGGTGGACACGGACATCCTTCAAGCGATCGAGGACCTGCCCGACCAGTTCCGGTTGGCCGTGGTGCTATCCGACATGGAAGGGTTTTCCTACGCGGAGATGGCCGAAATCATGGATGTCCCCATGGGGACCGTCATGTCGCGCCTGCACCGGGGAAGAAAAGCACTGCAAAAACGGTTGTGGGACATAGCCAAGGATCGAGGGATCGTCAAAGGCGGCCCTGCCGGCGACGGAAAGGGCCCGCGAGGATGACAGCGAGCAAGGAGAAATGAGGGAGTACTGCCGAACCACCCTCGAGCTGATCTACCTATATATCGACGAGGAGATCCTCAGCGAGTCAGAGCGCCGCGAGATCCGCGTCCATCTCGAGGAGTGCGGCCCCTGCTACGAGCGTTTCGGCCTTCAGAGGCGGGTCACCGTGATCGTTTCTCGGCAGCAGCGGCACAGCTCGTGTCCGCAGGAGCTGCGGGCCCGCATCACCCAGATCCTCTTTCAGAGCTGACTTCGTTTCCAGTTACGTGGCACCGAATCTTGGGAGCCCCAACACCCCCCCAGGTCTTCCCAGTCACCAACCAGCCGCTTTGCGTATAGTTCTCAGGCTTTGCGTATAGTTCTCAGATTGGCCTCAGGTTACTTTTCAGAGTGGGTTTCCCGTACTAGATTCCTTGATGTAGCCTGCGAACCCTCCCGACAGAAAGCAGTCACATGGCTCGTACAAACCTTCACCTATTAGCAACACGGTTGCTCAACGCTCTCGACCAGGGCGCAGTGGATGGTCAGTTCGAAGGAAAGCTGCGTCAGGTCGCGACGGAGGCCGGCCTCAACTCCGTTCGCTCCGCCGAAGCGGTGAAGCTGTTGGAGGGCCTCGGCCGGATTGACGTGATCCAGCGGGGCCGGCGGGGGCGAGACACGATCATCGCCGTGCAATCGACCGAAGAGGTGACGCTCGAGGAAGCGCAGTCCTCGGCTCCGGCGAAAGGCGGGCGCAAGAACGTCCGCATCGACTACAACGACGTCGGACGCGCGGTGGTCGATCGGCTCATCGAGCTCGCCCGCGACGACTCCCTGCGCGCCGCCCAGGTCGACGCCTTCGCGACCCAGGGCGAGCAGCAGAGTCTTCGGCTCGAAAAGCTGGAGGTCGAGCTCGAGGACGCCCGCAGCCGGGAGACCGACCTCCGGATCAAGCTGAGCGCCGCCGAGAAGGCACTCTCTCGAGCGGAGGAGAACTTGAGCCGCGCGTTCGGCTTCGATCGCAAGGCCGGTGAGCCCGTCCGGGTCGAAGGCGATGACGCCCAGGCCGTGCTCGAGATCCTCAAGTCGGGCCGCTCCGTGGATCTCACGACGTAAACCGGGGCCTCACCTGGCGGAAGATCGCCACGCCGACCAGGATGAGGAGCAGGACCGGGAGCAGCGTTCCGGCCCCCACGATCACGGCTGCAACGACTCCCAGGGCGCCTTCGAGGGCCCTGTCCCACGCCTTGGTCAGAGTTCCGCGCGTTGCGGGAGCGGCGCCCTTCTCGGCAACGGAGACGCTCAATGTAGCCAGCGAAGTCTGGTCCTCGAGGTAACGAAGCCGTCCCCGCAGTTGCTCACTTTCAAGCTGGACTCGACCCAGCTCGGACTGCACTCGAATGGTGGCTGCGACCGTAGTGGCCTTGTCGAAGAGCCGCAGCAGAACCGCTTCCTGAGCCCTCAAGTTTCTCAGGCGCGCCTCCAGGTCGACGAACTCCTGGGTCACGTCTTGCCCTGAGATGCTCTCGGAGCGAACCTCGCCGAGGTCTTTGACCTCGTTGACGAACTCCTCGAACCTGTCGGAGGGAACCCTGATGACCAGCGTGCCCGAGCGAGAGTCCTGGCCCTCGATCGAAGTCGAGAGGACGAAGCCCGAGTAGCGGCCCGCGAGGGCGACCGCGTCCTGGGTCGCCTCCGAGAAGCCGTCCTCGCCCACCGTGAGCTTGAGATAACCGGTCTTGATGACGGAGGGCCCGACGGTAGGGAGCCGAGCCGCCGTCTGTCCGCCCGCTTTGGCGTAGCCGAGTTCAACACTTTCGGGCGCGCGGGCCGACTCGCGGGTGGCCCCGTCGCTGTCAAGGGCAGCCCCTTGGCTGCTAACACCGCCCCCGCCATCGCCGCCCGAGCTCAACCCGCTATCGGCGCCGCTGCAGGCCGCTGCGACGACAGCCAGAGTTGCAGCCGCCGCCATCAATCTCAACGATCTCATCGTCGTCTCCTGTCGTTGTCGAACTGTCGTGGCTTGGACGGTGGCCGTGGCGCCAAAAGTTCCCCCCTAGTAGCCTCAGCCATATGGTGGCTCGCTCGGACAAACCCTTCGGCCGCCTGATGTGGCCGGGACTGGCACTCGTGTTGACCGGCGTCTACGGAGTGGCCGGCTACATGCTGGTCGAGCGCTGGTCGTTCGTGGATGCGCTCTACATGACGCTCTTGGCGCTCACCTCTGTGGGCTTCGAAGAAGCAAGACCTCTGAGCCTCGCCGGGGAATGGTTCACGATCAGCCTGCTGGGGCTGGGCGTGGGCATCTTCGTCGTTACGCTGTCCCTGATGGGGGTGGCGATCTCCGAGGGAGCGTTCGGTCAGCGAACGGTTAGGAGACGGATGCAGAGGCGCATAGGGGCGCTCAGCGATCACTACATAGTTTGCGCCTACGGGCGGGTCGGCCGCACGGCGGCGCGCGAGCTCGCGGAAGAGGGTGTCCCGTTCGTCGTGCTGGAGCCAAAGGACGAGCTCGTCGAGCTGATGGAGGACGACGACATTCTCTTCCTCATCGGTGATTCGACTTCGGACGAATCCCTTCGAGCGGCCGGCATCGAGAGGGCGCGCGCACTCCTGTGCGCGGTCGACTCGGACGCCGACAACGTCTACATCGCGCTTGCGGCTCGCTCGCTCAATCCCGACATCTTCATCGTGGGACGGGCTTCGGATCCGACCGCAGCGGATCGGCTGCACAAAGCCGGCGCCGACCGGGTCATCTCCATTTACGCATCAACCGGCCAACACATGGCGGCCATGGCGCTGCGGCCGCGCGTCGTCGACTATCTCGAGCTGACCCGGCGTGGGGGCGCGCCGGTGAGGATCGAAGAGCTGCAGGTGAACGCTGGCTCGGAGCTCAGTGGGCGCTCGGTGTCCGACGTATGTGGCACGACGGTCCCGCTCGCCGTGCTGAGGTCCGGAGGCGACATCGTCGCCAACCCCGCGGGCGACCTGCTTCTCGAAGACGGAGACCTACTGATGCTGTTGGGAGACGAGGACGCCCTGCGGCCCCTGGAGGGCCCTCGGGCCTAGGTGCACCTGCCAAGGAGCACTAGTCCGTCGGCTCGGTCCCGAAGAGCCGGTCCCCGAAGTCCCCGAGGCCCGGGAGTATGTAGGCCTGATCACTTAGCTCCCGATCGATTGCGGCCGTCACCACTGGAACGTCAGGATGCGCCTTCTCCAACGCTTTGATCCCTTCGGGCGCAGACACCACCGATACCATCCGGATCCACTCGGCCCCCGCCTTCTTGACCGAGTCGAGAGCCGCTACCGCCGAGCCCCCCGTGGCCAGCATGGGGTCCAGCACGAAGGCATGCGCCTCCGCCATCTCCGGCAGCTTGGCGTAGTACTCGGAGGGTTGAAAGGTGGCCTCGTCCCGCTCGAGCCCGAGGTATCCGACACGTACCTCGGGGAAGAGCTCGACCACCGCATCGAGCATCCCCAGCCCGGCGCGCAGGATCGGTACCGCCACCAGGGGCTGAACCAACGTGCGGCCCTCGGTGACCTCTAGCGGCGTGGCCACGCTGCGGGGCCGGGAGGGAAGGTCCCGGGTCGCCTCGAGGATGAGCACCGTCGTGAGCCTCTTGGTGAGGGAGCGGAACCAGGTCGGCGGGGTGCTGCGATCCCTCAGAGAAACCAGCAGATGGGCGGCGAGGGGATGGTCGACAACCGTCGTGCTCATCGGCCGATCATAGCGGGGGCCCCCCAGTCGCGCCGGGCGCCGCCAACTTTGAGCCTCCAACCACCTCGTGGTTATCGCCGCAAGGTTCGCTCGGAAACCGCTCTGGACTGGATGTCGGTCAGCGTTCGCCCAGCATGGTCAGGAAGCGTTCCTCCAACACGCCGCCGACCGAGCGAGCCTTGGCGACGCAGGTTTGCCGGTCGAAGGACACTCGCTGGTGTCGCAGCACAATCTCGGGCGCATCGAGATCGATCAGCAGGTACGACGACGTCTCCCCGTCCATCGGAAGCCCTACCGAGCCGGGGTTGCAGACGAGCGTGCCCTCCTTGAGGCGGCGGACGAAGGCGCGATGGACGTGGCCGTAGGCAACCAGCGATGCCCGGCCCTCGTAGGAGACGAAATCGCGGGCGGGAGCGTCGGGCAAAGGGGCGTCGAAGGCACTGTCGGGGGTCCCGTGCACCATCAGAATCGAGCCGGTGCCCGAATGCGAGTGGGGGAGGTTGAGCAGCCAGCGGGCGTCCTCGGAGGAAAGATCGTGCGCCGCCGCCACTGCCTCGAGTTGGGTGCGCTCGCCCTCGTCCGTTACGGTCTGGGGGTCGCCGGTGATCCACACGTCGGCGTTGCCCTTGACCGTCGTCCACCCCTCGGCCCGCACTTTGTCGATGCACTCGGCGGCCCAGGGGCCTACCCAGCCGAGATCGCCGGCGCACCAGATCTCGTCCGGAGAGTGGCGCTGCAGGTCGGCCTCGACGGCCTCCAGCGCGGGCAGGTTCCCGTGGATGTCGGAGATTACGGCGATGCGCATGGGGCTATTGAATCAGGTGTGGCTGTCTGTGGCTGGACGAGTTTGACTCCAAAGGGGGTTGACGTGCGACAGTCGCACACTAGCCACCGATTTGGGTGGTTGACGTGCGACCGTCACACTAGCCACCGCGATTCCGGTCCCCTAGGGCTCAGGAGAAGCAGACGGCTTGGGCGTGGGCGATTCCTGGGGGGCCGGCGCCTCCTCTGGCTTGGGCCCACCGCCGGGCCCTTCATCGCCGCCACCTTTGTCCTTGCCGCCGCCCTGCTTGCCCTCGCCGTCCTTGGGTTGCTCGGGAGTCGGAGAGGGAGTCGGTTCGGGCGGAGGTGGGGGGCAGTACGCGGTCGGGACGAGCTGGCGCAGCATCTGGCGCGGCTCCCCCTCGCACCACGGAGCGGCAAGCAGGCCCGAGTCGGGGTCGATCAAGACCGTCACGAGCTCGCCCTCAGGAAGCACGAAGTCTCGTATCGGCTCACCCGCCAGCGCGCTCGCCATGAAATTACGCCAGATGAGAGCGGGGAAGGTGCCGCCTGAGACCCGGATGCCATGCACCGAGGTCATCGGGATGGCCCCTTCAGGATGGCCCACCCACACCGCCGCCACGAGGTCCGGCGTGTAGCCGACGAACCACGCATCTGCGTAGTCGTTCGTGGTCCCCGTCTTGCCGGCGGCGGGACGACCGAAGTCGGCCGCTACCCCCGTCCCACGCCGGATCACCTCTTGCATCACCTGAGTCAATAGGTAGGCGTTTCCGGGAGAGATCACGCCCTCGACCACCCGTCGGTCCGGCCGCAGGACGTCCCCGCCGGTGAGCTCGACCGAACGGATCGTGGTGGGCTCGATCGCAGTGCCGCCGTTGGCGAGAGTGGCGTAGGAGGCCGCCATGTCCAGCACGGAGACCTCCGCCCCACCCAGGGCGATGGAGGGGTAGGGAGGAAGTTTCGCCCTTACCCCCATGAGGCGGGCCTGAGTGGCGACCTGGTCCGCTCCGAGCTGGAGAATCAGGCGGGCATAGACGCCGTTGACGGAGTGCACCAAGGCCTCATCCAGCCTGATCAGGCCGCCCGCTCCGCCTTCAGCGTTGTGCACCACCCACGGCTCCCCGGAGGGGAGGGTGAAAACCCCGCCGGAGGACTCGTAGAGCTCGTCGAACGTGATCCCGCTCTCGAGGGCGGTGGCCGCGACCAGAGGCTTGAATGACGATCCCGGCTGCCGGCCGGAGCCTCCGCCGTTGATGCCGAGCGCGAGGTTCACCTGCGAGGTGCTCCAGTCCCGGCCCCCCACCATCGCGACGATCTCCCCGCTCGAGGGCCGGATCGCAACCAGGGCGGCCTCCGGGTCCCCCGGCTGGTTCAGAATCCCGGCCACAGCCTCCTCGGCCGCCCGTTGGAGCTCCAGATCCAAAGTGGTCTCGACCTCGAGGCCCCCCGTCCACAGCGCCGCCGCCCGCTCCCGTTCGGTCGTGCCGAGGAGGCGGTCGGCCATCAGCTCCCTCTTCACCGCCTCGACGAAATAGGGCTGCCTGGTCGGCACCCGCGGCAGCCGTTCAACTACCTGGAGGCGGGAGTGCCGTGCCCGCCGCGCTCGTCGAGAGCCGACCATGTCAGGCGCGGCCAGCCGGCGCAGGATGTAGTTGCGCCGTGCTCGCGCCGTGCCTGGATGGTTACGGGGGTTGTAGTGCTCGGGGGACTTGATGACGGCGGCCAACAGCGCGGATTTGGCCGGTGTCAGCCGGCCGACGCCGTGATCGAAAAAGGTCTCTGCCGCCGCCTCGACGCCGTACGCCCCGTCTCCGAAATAGACGGTGTTGAGGTAGCGCTCGAGGATCTGTCGCTTGCTAAGCGTGCGTTCGACCTCGAGAGCGATCCTGAGCTCCCGTGCCTTTCGCTCGAGCGTACGCGGGGCACGCCTGAAATAGGCGTTCTTGACGTACTGCTGGGTGATCGTGCTCGCCCCCTGGACGACCTCCCCTGCGGCGAGGTTGGCCACCGCCGCTCTCGCGATGGAGCCCAGGTCATAGCCCGGATGATCGAAGAAACGCCGGTCCTCGGCAGCCAACACGGCGGCGATCAGGCTGCGGGGGACCCTCTCGAGGGGTACCAGAGAACGGTTCTGCTTGAACAGCCTGGCGAGCTTGGTGCCGTCCGCCGCCGAGATCGTCGTGCGCAGCGCAAGCGGCCGCTCCCGATCGAGGTCCACGGGAGGAAGAGAGCAGGCGCCGGCGCCGAGCAGAAGGGCGAGCGACACCGCGCAAAGGCGGCGTCCGGTCATTCCTCTAAAGCTTCTCTGAGCTGCCCCAGCGTGCGATTGAGCAGCCGGGACACGTGCATCTGCGAGATTCCCAGATGCTGTGCGATCTCCGACTGGGTGAGCCCCCGATAAAACCGCAGGTAGAGGATCGTGCGCTCCCGCTGCGGCAACTTGGCCATCTCGGGTGCCAGAGCCGTGCGGTACTCGAGGATTCGCAGATGATCGTCCTCGGCCCCGAACTGATCGGCGAACGAAACCGAGCCGGCGTCGTCCTGATCCACGGGGACGTCTAGGGAGGTGAAGTTGTAGGCGTGGGCGATCTCGAGCCCTTCGAGCACGTTCTCTTCCGAGATCCCGGTGCGCTTGGCGAGCTCGGGGACCGTGGGCGAGCGACCGAGCTCTTGGGAAAGCTCTGAGACCGTCTTGCTCAGCTCGAGATGCAGCTCCTGCAGGCGGCGGGCACTCTGACCGCCCACCCTTTGTCCCTGAAGTGGCGTTTGAGCTCCCCGACCACCGTTGGCGTGGCGTAGGTCGAAAACTCGACCTCGCGCTCGAGATCGAAGCGATCTATGGCTTTTAGCAGTCCGATTGTTCCCACCTGCACCAGATCCTCCGTTGGCTCTCCTCTATTACGGAATCGGCGCGCCAGGAACTCGACTAAACCTAGATATTTCGTGACGAGGGTCTCCCGATGAGCGGCCCTCTCCTCCTCGTTAGGAGCGTCTTGGTAGGACTGGAAGACGGCCCGGACCTGCTCTCTGGAAAGCTCGGCCTCGTCGCGGGCGAGACCGCGATCAGGCGCGGGTCTTGCTTGCATGAAAGGTAGGCGTATCGCCGACGCGCTCAAGCGAAGCGGACTGGGTCACAGTTTCCAGGATCATGCGAGACAGTTCGGTGAGGTTGGTTCTGACTTCCTCCGGCTCCTCCAGGCGCCCGTAGCCGCGAAACGAGATGCATTCGCCCTCCAGGGAGAAGACCACCTCCAGAAAGCCCCGGCGCCCGTGTGTGCCGGTCACGTAGGCGGACAGCTCGTCGACGGCGATCTTGAGGTCCTCGCTGTCATCGAGTGAGAACCCCTGGCGAGCCGCAAGCCCCGCCGCGACCAACCGGACCACTCCCACGTACTGGGGAGACGCGGGGATGGTTATCGAAACCTCGTCCACGGTCAGGCGCCGGGAGGAGGCCTCGGGATCAGGATGCGGAGGCTGCGTGGCGATCGGAATCGCCGCCCTTGCTGTCCGCCCCTCGCCGCTCCTTGGCCTGGGCGACGGACGCCTTGAGGGCCTCCATCAGGTCCACGACCTCGGCAGGCTCCTCCTCGGTCTCGGCCGAAACCGTGATCTCCCGGCCGTCGACTTTCTTCTCGGCGAGCTCCTGCAGGCGGAGACGGTACTCGTCTTCGAACTGCTCGGGCCGGAAGTCGTCGGACAGCTGTTGAATGAGCTGTCTCGCCATCTTGACCTCGTTGTCTCTGACGTCCACGCGCTTGTCGAGCTCCTCGAATGACGGGGTGCGAATCTCGTCGGGCCAGTGCATGGTCTCGAGAACGAAGACTCCGTCCTTGAGCCGGATCGTGGCCAGATGCTCCCGTTCCCGCAGGGTGACCTTGGCGACTCCGACCTGACCCTCGGCCTCGAGCGCGTCCGCCAGCAGCCGGTAGGCCTTGAGCCCCGAGGCCTCCGGCGCAACGTAGTACGACTTGTCGAAGTAGATGGGATCCACCTTTTCCAAGGGGACGAACGAGACCACGTCGACGGCCTTGATCGAGTCCACGTCGAGCGCCGCCATCTCTTCCGGAGTGAACGTGACGTAGTGGTCCTTGGAATACTCGTAACCCTTGACGATGTCGTCCCAGGTCACTTCCTCACCGCATTTGGCGCAAGTGCGCTGGTACTTGATCCGGCCCCCGTCCTTTTCGTGAAGAAGGTTGAATTTGAGGTTTTTGTTCTCGACTGCTGAATAGAGCCGCACCGGGATGCTGATCAGCCCAAAAGTTATGGCGCCCCTCCACAACGGTCTCATCGGCAACTATTGTAATCCTCAAGGTGGTTGCCAAAGTTTGGTAATTTCTTTACTCTTCGTGACAGATAGTCCATCAGAAACATGGACTAGATGTTCGGTTGAGTAACCAAGGGGGCCAGGAGTGACCGGTAGAGACTATGCGCGGGCGTTGGGGGACCGTCTGCGAGCGATTCGCTTGCAGAAGGGGATGTCCCTACACGACGTCCAGGAGAGCTCAGAGGGGGCCTGGAAGGCTGCGGTGATCGGGGCCTACGAGCGTGGGGACCGCATGGTGACCGTGGCCAAGCTGTCCGAGCTGGCGAGGTTCTACGGGGTACCGATGTCCGAGATCCTGCCCCCGAGCCCCGAGGGGCCTGCGGCCGCACCCGCCCGTCGCCGGCTGATGCTGCACCTGGACAAGTTTGATTCGCTTTCATCCGAGCGGCGGGAGCCGTTGGCTCGCTTTACCGCCGCCATTCAGGTCCAGCGCGGCGACTTCAACGGGCGTGTCCTAACCATTCGGGAGGACGACCTGTTGCCGCTGTCCCTGATATGTGAAACGAACGAGCCGGAGTTGACCCGCAGGCTTAAGGAGTGGGGGGTTCTGACCAACGGCTCCGCCTGAGGGCCGAGCACTCACGGCAGCTGCAGACCGACCCTCACCGCCCCTCACGTAGCTCTTTCCTACCCGGGGGGCGGATTCCGCCCCTCTTGTAGCACAGAACGACACCAGGGGCGGCTGGCTGTCGGCGGGGCGGGTGCCGGCGGGTAGGCCCGCGGTACGGTGCCAGTGAGATGAGAGGCGATCGGATCGCAACGGTGCTGGCCGAGACCTTGCTCTTCAGCGACCTCGACGACGATGCTCGCCGTGCGCTGGCCCCGGAGATCGTCCCTCGCTCCTATCGGAAGGGCGACCTCATCTTCTCCCAGGGCGATCAGGGCGAGTCTCTCTTCATCGTCGCCGAAGGACTCGTGAAGCTGTCTCTGACCTCTCTCGAGGGGGCTGAGATGGTGCTGGCCACGCTTCGACCACCCAGCGTCTTCGGGGAGCTGGCGTTGTTGGATGGGGGGCCGCGCACGGCCTCGGCAAGAGCGCTTCAAGCGACCACACTCCTGGCCCTGACACGGCCTTCATTCATGCATGTGCTGTTCGACAATCCCCGGATAACCGATGCCCTCCACCGATCTCTCGGCACGATTATCCGCCGGACGCTGCAACAGGCATCGGACCTCGTGTTCCTCGATCTGCCGGGCCGCGTCGCCAAGCTGCTGCTGGCCCTGGCTGGGGAGCAGGGCCAAGAGGTCGAAGGAGGCATCCGGCTCGACCTTGACGTTACGCAGACCACGCTTGCGGGCATGGTGGGCGGCTCCCGCCCGAGCGTCAATCAGTCCCTGCGCTCATTTCAGGAAAGGGGTCTTCTCGAGCTCAGGGGTCGGGAGATCCTGATTCGCGATCTCGAGAGGCTGCGGCGCCGGGCCGAGCTCTAAAAGTGTCACTGTTGTCAAGCCGACAACTTTCCTGTCTTGCGGGCAACTGTCCCCGGACACATTCCAGCTCACGCTTCTCAAATGTTGAGAGACGTAGCCGGGAAGGTGAACAGTCGCCGGTTCGGCGCGCTGCTCGTTGCAGAACTGGTCCTAGCGGCTGCGCTGGTGCTGCTGGCGGCACAACTGCTTTCCGAAAGCGCCGAGAAGTCTCCCCCTTTAAGCCCCGACGCTCCCACCGCCCAGTCTCCCGCAATACGCTCTGAGGTTCCCATCGAGAAGGTAGTGGTCATCGTCAAGGAGAACCGCACGTTCGACAACATGTTCGGGCGCTACCCGGGGGCCGACGGTGCCACCACGGGCGTAACGTCGAGCGGCTCCGAGGTTCGCCTGAAGCGGGCGCCCGATCGCTTCCCGCATGACATCGGCCACAGCTTCCTGCGCGGGCTCATTGCTGTAAACGGCGGCGACATGAATGGATTCGATCTGGTCCCAGGAGGCAGTGATCTTGCTTTCACCCAGTACCGGAGAAGGAATCTGCCTGCCTACTGGGCCTATGCCGACAACTTCGTCCTCGCAGACAGGATGTTCTCGTCGACGTTCGGTTCAACCTTTCCCGAGCACATGTACATCATCGCGGCTCACGCCAAGAGAGTCGTCTCCAACATCAGCGCGAACGACCGTCCCGGCAGGTACTGCGACGACCCGGGTGACTATGTTCACAGACTGGGCCGCCATCCCGACCTGGTCGAGTGGGAGGACGCAGTGATGCTACAAAGGATCGAGGCCTTGATGAGCCACGTAAGGGCATGTTTCAGCATCAAGACCATTTTCGAGCAACTCGACACCAAGGCCGTCTCGTGGCGCTACTACGTCAATCCTGACCAGTTCCAGAACATCCCCCGAGCGATCAGGCAAATGCGCTACACCTCTCGCTGGCAAAAGGTTGTCCCCGCGTCTCGATTCGCCGCCGACGCGCGCTCCGGACGGCTTCCACAGGTCAGCTACCTCATCGCACCCACGCAGTACGGGGAGCATCCCAGTCACGACCGAACGAGCATGTGCGCCGGCGAGAACTGGACCATCCGGCAGCTGAACGCGTTGATGCGTTCGGGGGACTGGGACCGTAGCGCGGTGTTCATCACCTGGGATGACTTCGGCGGGCTCTATGACCACGTTGCGCCCCCGCGCGTCGACGACTTGGGATGGGGGCCGCGGGTCCCGCTGCTGGTGGTGTCGCCATGGGTCAAGCCCGGATATGTGAGCCACACCGACTATGAGTTCGCATCGTTGCTGGCGTTCATCGAGCGGCTGCACTCACTACCACCTTTGGGGAAGCGCGATGCTTCAGCCAACGACCTCTTCGATGTCTTCGACTTCTCGGGTGAGCCTCGGCCGCCCCTGCTTCTCAAGCCGCGACCCGAGGTACAGGGGGTTTTTCCTGCCAGGTGTTCCTGAGCAGTCTCCCCCAACTTCCCCAGCGTTGATACCTTTACGCCACCATGAGCAGGGAACGGCTTCTGACGGACGCAATGCGACGGCTGTTCGTGGTCACCACCGCTCTGGTGATCATCATCGCAGTCCAGCTGTTCGTGCTGACCGAGCAGACCGAGAGTTACTTCGCCTGGACCATCGCGGTGCCGCTCTCGGCCGCATGGCTCGGTGCCGGGTACTGCTCGGGCATTGCCTCCTGTGGTTGTCGGCGCGGGAGCGACTCTGGAGTCGAGCCCGGCTCGCCGTGCCCGCAGTGCTCGGCTTGACCATAGCCATGGTCGTGACAACGTTCCTCCACTTGGACCTCTTCCATCTCGAAGGCCCGCTCGGTGCCGCCACGCTCGCAACGTACGGGTGGATCGCCTCCTACCGGGTTGATCCCTCCAGATCGGCTGCTCACCGCGCTCCGGGCCGAGCACGACGAGGACATGGTCCGGCTCGGCGGCTTTCTCAAGGACGCCTCCGCTGCCCGCACGGCGAGCCGGAGTCGGTGCTGCGACGTTTCTGGCACCGGCTCCCGTGGCTCATATTCGGTCTAGCGGGCGCGTTTCTGTCGGCGGACATCGTCAGCTCGTTCCAGCACCAGCTCGAGGAGAACGTGATCCTCGCCTTTTCCTGCCCGGGATTGTGTACATGGCCGACGCCGTAGGCACCCAAACCGAGACGCTCATAGTGCGAGGGCTCTCGGTCGGGGTGTCGATTCGCGAGGTCGTGAGGCAGGAGTTGCTCACAGGTTTGTTGGTAGGCCTGTCGCTGGCGCTGGCGTTCGTGCCCGTGGCGATGTGGCGGTGGGGGGACGCAGACTTAGTCGCGGCAGTCGCCCTCGCGCTGTTCACAGCGTGTTCGATCGCCACTCTGATCGCGATGTCGTTGCCCTGGTTGCTCCACTACCTGGGCAAAGATCCTGCCTTCGGGTCGGGGCCTCTAGCCACGGTCATCCAAGACCTCCTGTCGGTACTCATCTATTTCATCATCGCTGTCAACCTGCTCTGAGCACGTCCTCGGGCGCGTGGCCCCAGTCAGCAGCACCGCATTCTGCTAATGCTGCGCGACCGTGCGCGCTCCACGCGGAGGCAGAGGGTTCGAAGAGGCGATCCTCATGCGGGCGTCGATCACCACACAACTCTGCTCCGAGACAAGCACAGGATTGAGGTCGATCTCCGAGAGATGCGGGATGTCTTCGACCATCTGTGAAACGCGCAGCAGAAGATCCTCGAGTGCATGCGCATTGAGCGGGGTACGGCCCCGGTAGCCCTCGAATAGGGGGAAGGTCTTCAAAGAGCGCAGCATCTCTCTCGCGTCCGCATTCGTCAATGGCGTGATCCTGACTGAGATATCTCGGATCAACTCGACCATGGTGCCGCCTGCGCCGCAGGCGATGAGGGGGCCGAAGAGCGGATCGAGTGTCATGCCCACGAACATCTCCGCTCCCTCCTGGTTGACCATCTCCTGCACGAGAAAACCACTGAGTTCGTGAGCCTGGCCGCGGTTTTCCAAGGAGGACAGAATCTCCATGGCTGCAGTTCTTGCAGCTTCGGGGGTCTTGAGGTTGAGGCGTACGCCTCCGACGTCGGTCTTGTGCGTAATCGTTCGGGAATCGATCTTCACGGCGACGGGTCCACCGATCTCAGCCGCAGCACCGGCCACCTCGCCGGCATCTCTGGCCGAGCGGCTCTCCGCAGCCTTGATCCCGTAGCAACTCAGCAGCTGCGAGACGGCGGTCGGTTCGAGCCACCGTTCCCCGCCTCTCAAAAGCCGGGATGCGAGATCGACTGCCCCGGCTCTGTCCGTGCCGGAGAGGTCGGGACTATCGCCGATCGGGGTCGCTCGCCACGCCGCGTATCGAGTGATCTTTCCCAGTGCTTGAGCTGCGGCTTCGGGAAAAGCGAACGAAGGAATGACGATCTCTCCTTCTCGCAGCCGCTGATGGATTCCATGAACTCCCAGAAAGCAGGTGAGAACCGACTTGTCGCGTACGCCTGCCGACGCTTGTACCAGTTCGTCGGCCACGTCTTCGGCGCGGGTGACGAGCGGCGGAATGAAGATTACGATGATGGAATCGATGGTTGGGTCCTGGCCTAGAAGCCGAAGGGCCTCCCCGTAGTGATGCGGAGTAGCGGACGCGATCAGGTCAATCGGATTGGCTAGGCCGGCTTCGTCCGGCAGTAGTTCGTTCAGCGCCCGTGTCGTAGCTGCATCGAGCTCGGGGACCTCTAGGCCGCTCGCCTCGCATGCGTCCGCACACAGAATCCCGAGCCCTCCGGCGTTCGTTAGGATGGCGACTCGATTGCCTCGGGGCAGTGGCTGGCCGGCCAGCAGGCTCGCAACATCGAACAACTGCTCCAGAGTATCCGTCCGGATTACTCCAGCTTGGTGTAAGAGTGCGTCGACGGCGACGTCCTCGGCCACGATGCTGCCGGTGTGGGAGGCCGCGGCGCGCGCCCCCGCTTTCGAACGCCCACTCTTGACCGCTACGATGGGTTTCTCACGCGCTATCCGACGGGCGATACGGACGAACTTGCGGGGGTTGCCGAAGGACTCGAGGTACAACAGGATGACCTCGGTTGCGTCGTCTTGTTCCCAGTACTGCAGGAGGTCGTTGCCCGAGATGTCGGCCTTGTTACCAACTGAAACGAAGCTGGACATGCCCAGTCCCAGCTCACGAGCACGGTCGATCACAGCGATACCGAGAGCTCCCGACTGGGACGAGAAGGCCAGCTGCCCCCGAAGCGGCGAATTCGGAGAGAAAGAAGCGTTGAGCTTAACGTTGGGATCCGTGTTCATCAGCCCGATGCAGTTGGGACCGACGACGCGCATGCCGTGCCCGCGGGCGATCTTGAGGAGGTTTCGTTGTCTGGAAGCTCCCTCATCGCCGGTCTCGGCGAACCCAGAACTGATCACTAGGAGAGCTCTCACTCCCTTTTCGGCGCACTCTTGGGCGACGCCCAGAGTCGTCTCGGCTGGAACTACGATCACGGCAAGGTCGATGGAATCCGGTACCTCGGTGACAGAGCCATAGGCTCGCACGGACTGGACCACCGGAGCGCTGGGGTTGACCGGATAGACGGGTCCCTCGAAGCCCGCGTCCAGGAGGTTGTGGAAGACCTCGCCCGAGATCGTTCCTCTCTGGCGAGAGGCGCCCACAACGGCGATCGAGCCGGGCTCGAGAAAGGCCTTGACCGCCGCCGCGGCTGCGATGGCTTCTCGCTGCTCGAAAGCCTCGATCGCCTCAGGCGAAAGCGAGGTGGGAAAGACGGCGTCCACGACTCCCATGGAGCTTTTCATGGTTACGGGTAGCCTCAGGTTTCGTACTACATCGAGCATCTCCGTATTGCCCGACAGTACGGCTGCAAGAAACACCCGTATACCGTCCTCCTCCGCGGCTTCGCAAAGGTGCTCTACCAGGATGCTGCCGATCCCCCTGTCCTGTGACGAATCGGCCACGGCGATCGCGATCTCGGCTTGATTCTTACCCGACCGCACATACGTGGCGATGCCGAGAATGTGCGAATGCGCCTCCTGTATCGCCTCGGCGACGAGACTGAAGTACTGGTGATAGTCCACCTCCACGAAATCGCGAAGCTCTCTCCTCGAGGGCCGATGGTACGCGTGGAAGCGCCTGGTGACGGATTCATCGGATAGGTTCTCGAAGAAGTCGACCACCGAGTCGAGGTCGGTAGGCAGGACGGGTCGGATGTATATCGTGGAGCCGTTCCGCAACGCCACATCCACGGCACGGTGCCCAGGATAGCCGACCGGCAAACCCGCCGAGTTGCTCATATTAGGAGCCCGATTTCTTCGCCAGCGCATTGTCTCGTCGAACGGCAATCACTCCGCGACGTCGCTCCAGTGAACTTCCGAAACGGGGAGTTGAACGCGATGGAAATGCCTTGTGCATCTCCCCGGATCGCCATGGGTAGCGTGTGGACAGCCGTGAAGACGCTGCGGGACAATCGAGCCACATGGAAAAGTCCACGAGAGGCAATCACGATCACTTGTGCGCTTGTTCTGTTGAGCTGACTAGCCATCGCGTGCGCTGCTTGTTCAAAATTCACCGGCGCACTTCAGGTCGTGCGGTAGGCCCCGTGTCCTTGAGTTGCTTTGCACGCCCACTCTCGCCGGCTCGCGTGGTGGATGAAAGCTCTCTCTTGTATTCCGCTGCTTTCTGGCGAGGCGCGATTGGCTTGACGGAATGGCGGATCCCTCCGTGGCAAGCAAGATTTTGACGAACACTCGGATTCTCCCTCTAAATGAGCCCCTCCCACACTCTGGGCTCCTACCCATCCAACCCTGGGTGATGTTCACTCACGGAGACGCGGACGACGGGTGCCTGCACCTTTCTACGAGCCTATCTCTCATCTACCAAGAGGCCGTGACCGCTCCCCGTCTGCTGAGCGTCCTCCCAATAGCTGAGCCTTGTAGACATTAGGAGTCTGGGCCGGGCCACTTTAGGGCCGAACGGCACCGTCCTTCCAGTCTCTCGGCACTCCCCCGCTGCCGACAGGAGCGGGATGATGAGATGGTCCGGTGATTCCAGAAATGGCTCAGGAGGCCCAAAATAAGTAGCGCACCTACACGAAGCGTTACGGAGCTAACCGCAGCCGACATCATGTCCGCTCCCGCAGTCGCATGCCGGGAAGAAGCGTACTTCGAAGAAGTTGCCGAACTGCTGTCCGATAGGGAGATATCGGGGCTACCCGTCGTCGACGCCTCGGGCCGAGTCGTCGGGGTCGTGTCGGAGCGGGATCTCGCGCACGCCCTTGGAGGACCTCTCATCCGCCTCGTCCTCAGGAGGCCCGTCCACAGTGGACCGTTCCTGAGGGGCCCCCACGCCGTCCCGATCGGCGCCAAGCGAGCCTCGGACATAATGACATCGCCCGGCCATCGTCGCCGACCCTGGGATGCCACAGACCATGCTCGAACAGCAGATCAACCGCATTCCGATCGTTTTGCCTTGGTCGTCTCGTGGGGCTCGTTACACGAGGCGATCTGCTCGGTGCCATCGCAGGCCTCACCCACCGCGAGATAGCATTGGGCCAACCGCCGGTCGTAATTGGCTCAGGGGCGCTGGATGGCATATTCGCAATCGATCCGGGCTCGGGTAGAGGAACGACGAGATGAGTATCTCGGAACTGATGATCGTTTTGATTACGGTTCTTGCGTTCGTCTGCTCGGTAACCCTGGTTGTGGTCGTTTGTGAAAAGCTGTGGGGGTCAAGCAAGTAAGTGCAGATGGGGCTCCAGGACGCAGGTTCCGTACATGGGATACGAGAAGATTAGCTCAAGGGGGTAGAGATGTTTCGAAAGATACTTGTTCCCGTCGATGGTTCCGAGCACTCAGAAAAGGCCTTGTCATTGGTGGAAGAGCTCGCTTCCAGGTTCGGCAGTGAAGTCTTGGTTTTCCACGTGAGGGAGAAGTGGGTAGGAAGGGGTGGTTCCTGGGATGTGGACTTGACCGAAGAGGACGTCAACGTCGCAGAGGAAGCCGCACAGAAGCTAGCGGGGAAAGGTGTAAACGCCAAATCCGAGAGACAGACTGCATTGTCCGGACACGCGGCACAAAGCATCGTCCGAGCAGCAGACGACAACAGTGCGGATGTGATCGTGATGGGATCTCGGGGCCTCTCTGACTGGAGCGGATTGCTAGTCGGAAGCGTGACTCATGGGTTCTCCACATGGCTCCCTGCCCGATAGTCGTCGTCCGTTAACCTCGCTCGAGCGTTGACGTCGCTTCGGACTACCGTCAAGCGGGCGAAGGCACCCAAAGCAGGCGCGCGCTCTACACAAGAGGTGAGTGGAGTTAGGAAGCCTGGTCATCCGCTCATCTCTGCACCTCCACCGCTTTTATCGATCGATAAGGTTCCCATGCTCGCCGGCCATTACCTCTATGAGGACTTTCGGCGGATCGTTAAGGGTGTTATGCACCGTGCAGCGCTCGATGGCGCGACGGAACGTGTCCACCGTGCTCGCCGGCAGACCCGGCGCCTCAACGCTGATCTCCACCCGCTCCACCCGGGTGGGAGTGAGCTCCATCCACCAGTGGGCGTTCACGTTGACACGATCGGGAAGCCCGCGAGCGTGAAGGAAGCTCCTGCCGAAGAAGGCGACTCCGGCGACAAGGGACGCGACGAAAAGTTGCGTCGGGCTCGGCCCGGCGTCGTCTCCTCCGGCTTCCAGCGGCAGGTCCACGACAATTTTGTGCCCCCTCATCCAGATGGAGAACTCCGAATCGCCCATGTGCCGAACCTGAATCGACGATCCGCTTGAAATGGTCATAGGTGCACCTCCTTGCACGTCTCGACTTCTGTCATGAATGACTGCATTCTGTCTTCCAGCTCCTCAGACGACGTCCGTGAAGGTCACTTCAACCACCCCGGGTATGGTTCGGGCGAGAAGCGCAGCAGACTTACGGCTGATATCGTCACGGGAGCCGGCAAGCGTCACAGCACCGTTGGACACCTCAACACGGTAAGCGCCGATTCCCGCAGTTTCCCCATCCAGGAGGGTCTGCAGATCCGAATGGATCTGTGCATCGCTCCTAATAAGCACCCGCAGGAGATCCCTGCGACTTACGATCCCCACGACGAACTCGCCTGAGACGATGGGGATGCGCTTGATGTGCTTTTCGAGCAGCAGGGTCGCGATCCACGAGATGCCCGCGTCCTCTGGGAGAGCAACGACGTCCCGGGTCATCGCCTCTTCGACGATGTGGGCCACCGCTCGAGCTGGCACGGGAATCATCTGGGCTCGTGGATCCGGGGTGAGCTCCAGTGGGACGATATCAGCCTCAGACAGGATTCCAATGAGTTTGCCACGCCCGTCGACGACCGGCAGCGCACTAATCTCGCGCGTCACCAGGATCTCGGCCGCGTCCTTGAGCGGAGTATCCCCCGTGACCGTGGTCACGGGGCTAGTCATGATGTCCTTCGCTCTCATATCACGCCTCCTTGGAATAAGGAGAACCTCCGGTCGTCTTGGCGTGGACCACCTTCAACACTCCGTACGACTTCGCGGCGAGCATTTCGTAGGCGACTCCGATGTGCGCGAGCAGTGCGTCCCTGAGTCTTCGAGGACGCGAGATCGGCCCGCCTCACGAGGCTGTTACAGGATAATCAAGTAGGGACTGCTGATCCAACGGCTGCCTCCGGGTCGTAGGTTCCGTCCCAGCGTCTAATGTTGCGAGGCTGGCGGGTAGGGCCATCCCGCCTTCCTTTCTCAAGCCGGTTGGCCCTAACCGAAGCCCCGGGATTTTGGGCTCTCCTGTCGTTTAACCGGTCAGAAGGAGGCACAACATGAAGGTCCTTTATGCGGTCGACGGTTTCGAGCCCGCCGTCCACGCAGGTCAACTCCTCGCTAAGATTGGATTCTCCGGAGGACCCCCATTTTGCTCGCCCATCTCGCACAGGCCGCTTCAGCAAACGGCATTGCCATCTTCGAGGCCGAAGTCCTGCCCGGCAATCACAGGATGTTGGAGATGTTCCGGAGAGTGGTTTCCTGGTGGAAGCGAGGTCGGAGCCCGGGGTAATCGCAGTCGAGTTCCCTACTTCGATCACCGACGAGGCGCTCGCTTCCTTCGAGTTGCGCGACCAGGCCGCCGCGACGGCGGCAATCAAACGGTTTTTGTCACCGAGCTCGGTTGCTGTGATCGGCGCCTCACGCGCCCGCATGACGATCGGGGGCGAGATCTTCCACAGCTTGCTGGCCACTGCTTCAACAGACCCGTCTATCCGGTGAACCCGGTGGCCGACCATGTCCACTCAACCGTGTAACCGTCTCAAGGGGCGCATGCTGGGACCCAAAGCTCGGCCAGGCCGCCGACCAGGATGGCCGTCAGACTGATGCGAGCTGAGCAGCCGTCCGTGTCCTTCCAGGTCCTCCGCTGGCGACCGGGCCCACCAGCTAGGGGCGTCGCTCGCCGGGAAGGAATCGAAGGACGCCTGGTCAATGTCGTCGAGGCCATCTCGGATCGTCGCATCCTTCGTGGGGTTAGATGCAAGCGCCCTCTTTGTTGCTTCCACAGTCTGAGCCACAGTGTCCTCCTTGGATCCGATTTCCTTGATGTAAGGATGCTGGAATGGCCACGACGGATCCAGTGCCGGACGGCCCCTCTTGTGGGTTGCTGCCGCTCGATGTCCGTTCCGCGATCACCGATCGTACGATCGTACGATCGTACTAGTGATCCTGAATGCGCTGGTGGCGTTTTTGCTCGTCCGACCGAATGAGTCGGACAAAGCCTCGAGCTAGAGCCCTCCCTCCTTCAGCAGGCGATACCAGATTCTCCTCGTCGCCATGAGGTCCGTCCCCTCCGGGAGCACGTTCTTCGGCATCGGGCAACTGGAGAAGTACCTCGAACGCGGTCGGTGTCCCTAGAGGTCGGGTCGGATGGAGAAGGCCGCCATGGATTGCAAGTACGAATGAACCCCTGAGGGCTCATCGCAAGGCCCAGCTCGAGGAGCGTCTGGCATGGGGGGCCGCGTACGAGGACTCGGGGCTTGTGTTCGTCCGAGAGAACGGACAACCGATTCACCCTCAGGCGCTGTCCCAGGCCTTCGAGCGCGACGCCAGAGAGGCCGGGCTCCCCTTGATCCGCTTCCACGACTTGCGCCACAGCTATGCCACCGTCGCGCTCTCGGCGGGGGTGCATCCGAAGGTTGTTTCTGAGCGCCTCGGGCACTCCTCGATCGCCGTCACGCTCGACAATTACTCACATGTGATCCCAGCCCTCGAGGAAGAGGCTGCGACCCGCATCGCGGCGCTGATTTTCGGCACCCCCTCGCCGTGAGCGGTCGCGAGAGGTTCCGGTTTGGAGAGAAGAAAGAGAGAAAAGAACTCCCTCGCGCAAGAGGGGCGAACGTTTGTTCACCCCGCTGACCTGCGGTTTCCCCGTTGCAGGGGTAGGATTTGAACCTACGACCTCCGGGTTATGAGCCCGGCGAGCTTCCAGACTGCTCCACCCTGCCCCCTCATGTTATCGCATCCGGGCACCCTGGCCCACTTGGCGTTCCGACCTGGGGGTGGCACAAGCGAACCGTGGACGATTGCCTACCTTTTTCGGTGGTCTAAAGCGAACCGTGGATATTTGACCCCCACGCCGAGGCGGGGAGTGGGAAACCGGCCGGCGGCAGGCGGACCCCACGTAGTCAATCGCGCTCGATGCACCTAGGAGTACGCATTCGGTACTCAGGCGCGCTCTGCGCGCTCTTGAGTACCTCGGCTGGGCGGGCCCCCTTGCGTCCCGGCCCCCAAGATCAAGACGAGGACTCGGCCCTCTCGAGCAGCTGCCCGAGCTCCTCGATCAGCGCCCCGTAGCGCTCGAAATCGCCGGCCGCCAGGGCCTCCTGGGCCTCCTGGTACACCCTCCCGGCTTCCGCCACGATCTGTCTCAGCTCCTCCGAGCCCTGCCCACCTTGTCCGCCGGAGTCGGGAGGACCCCCCAGCGGCTCGTCCACCCCGAACAGCTCGGTCAGGGCCCCGGAGAAGCTTTCTCCCATGACGACCCGCTCCCCGGACACGAGAATGACCCTCTTGAGCTCCGGTATGCCCCCGCTGGAGGCGGTGACGAACAGCGGCTGGACGTAGAGGATCGAGTCCTCGATCGGAAGGATGACGAGCGAGCCGAAACCGACTCGCGACCCCTGCTGCCCCAGCAGGGTCAACGCCCGGGAGATTTCCACGTCCTGCTTGATGCGGTTATCGACGAGCACGGGCCCGTCCACCGGGCGCTGGCTCGGAAAGCGCAATGTCACGAGCTCGCCGTAATGCTCGGGGTCGGAGCGAGCCACCATTAGAGCGATCATGTTTCTCTTCGAGCGGGGCGTGAAGGGGCGAGTGAGGACGAACTCCTGTTCGGTTTCGCCCGGAAGCTGAATCAGCAGATAGGTCGGCGGAATCTGGCCAGTCTCGCCCGTCGCGACGACCTCGTCTGAGATATCAGTCCGGTCCGGCACCTCCCACGCGTCCTCCTTGGCATAGAAGTTCTGCGCTTCGATAACGTGATAGTTGCGATAGACCTGCGACTGAACGTTGAACAGATCCTCCGGAAAGCGGAAGTGAGCCCGAAGATCATGCGACGGCGGGTCGGCGGTGAACAGGGCCGGAAACGCGTTACGCCAGGCACGAATGAGAGGGTCCCCCTCGTCCACGATATGGAAGTCCATGGTCCCGTCGTAGGCGTCGATAACCACCTTCACGGAGTTGCGAATGTAGTTGGCCTCACCGCTCAGAGTGGTGGACGCTCCGGCAGAAACTATGTCGCTCAATGGCTGGCGCTGTGAGTACGGATAGAACGGAGTGGAGGTGTAAGCATCGATGATCCACACCAGCCCCCCATCCACCACGGCCGGGTAGGGATCGTTGTCTAGAGAAAGAAACGGAGCCGCCCGCTCGACTCGATCCCGCACGTTGCGGTACAGAAGGATTTGAGATTCAGGAGTAATCAAGCTCGACAACACGAAGTTGGGGTCGCTTTCGCGCAGGGCGAAGGCAACGCGCGTCAGCATGTTGCCGGTCGGCACCCCGCCGAGACCCTCGTACTGCGAACGCTGGACCCCGTCACCCACCGGGTAATCGATCTCCTCCTGCTGGGTGTTGACGATCGAATACTCGTCGGAGCCGAAGGCTTCGCCGTAGTAGAGCCTCGGCTGCTGGAGATCGAACGATTCCTGAGCCTCCGGGGCAACGGTGCCGGGAACATCTCGCACCAAGAAGCTCGGTTGCCCCGAAGGAGTGGCCGAGTTGGCCAGACTGGCAACCACCCCGAAGCCGTGCGTGAACTGGAGATGCTCGTTCGACCACGTCGCATCCTGCAGGTTGTCGAGGGCCAGCTCCCGCGCGGAGAGCAGCACTTGGCGCAACTGCCCATCCACCTCGTAGCGATCGATGTCCACGTCCTCGAACTGATAGTAGGTGCGAATGGCCTGCAACTGCGAGTAGACCTGCTGGAGCACGATCGGGTCCCACAGCCGGACGTTCTGCAGGAGACTCTGATTATTCTGGGCGGCATCCGCCGGTAGATTCTCGGCCGCCGGGAAATCCTCCACGGCGACCTCGGCCAGCCCGAACGCCTGCCTGGTCGCACGGATGTTGCGATCGATATAGGGCTGTTCTCGCTGAAGCTCCTGCGGCTCGACCGAGAAGCGCTGCACCACGAACGGCCACGCTCCACCGGCTACAATAGAGAAGAAGATCCAGATCGCCACCGCAGCTAAGGGCAGAGACAGCCTTCGGAAGCGAATGTTGACCAGAAAGAGTCCGGCGGAGATGACTGAGATGATGGCGAGCAGGCTCAACGCAGGCAGGTGCGCGTGGACGTCGGTGTAACTTGCGCCCGTGACCGTCCCTCGCTCGGAAAAGTTCAGCGAGTAGCGGCCCAACCAGTACTGAGCCGCCTTCACCAGCGCCAGAAAGCCGAGAAGCACCGAGATGTGCGCCAGAGCGCCGGACTCCACACCGGAGAGCCCTCCTTCGGGCCGGATGGCACCCAACAAGTAGTAGGCGGCAACGCTCACCACCAGCGTGACCATGAGCGAAAACCACAGCCACGACAGTGCAAAGTTGAAAAACGGCAACTCGAACACGTAGTAGCCCACATCTAGCCGAAACTGTGGGTCGGTTGTACCGAATTCCGTGCGATTGATCCACAGCAGGAAGGTGCGCCAACCACTGCTGGCGCTGAGGCCGGCGAGGAATCCGATGCCCACTGCCACCGCTAAGCGTATCCATTTGGCGTAAGGCATGAGCTGATCTCTGTACCGCTCCATCGGGTCGATGCGGGTGACGTTCTCGAGTCGGGCGAACGCATAGGCAGGACGCGACTTGAGAGCGAGGACCAGATTGACGTAGATCAAACACGTCACGATCACACCCACGATCAGGCCCAACAGAAACTGAGCCCTGAGGCTCGTCCACAACACCGACTGAAATCCAACTTCGTTAAACCACAAGACATCGGTGTAGAAGCGGGCCGATCCTGTTCCGAACAGCAGAATAGCGATGATGAGGCCGACAAAGATGACCCGGCGCCGCCTGCGGCGCGGCTGCTGTGCAACCTGAACGTTCGCCCTCATGGGGATGGTTCGAGATAGTCGACGGCGTCCTGGAAGCTTGAGACTGCCACCACCTCGATACTGTCGGCAGAGCTGCGTGCGGCTTCTGCGTTGGCCAAAGGAGACAAGAAGACCTCGGCCCCCTTTTGCTCTGCGCCCGCAACCTTCTGTTCGACGCCACCTATGGGTCCGACCTCGCCGTCGCACGAAATGGTGCCGGTTCCCGCGATTGCCCGCCCCGAGCTGAGGTCCTCAGGTGTGAGACGATCGTAGAGCGCCAGCGACAACATCAGCCCGGCGGAGGGGCCGGCGATGCGGCCGGTGTCGAAGGTGACACGGACGTCGGGCTCGAAGCGATAGTTGATGTCCTCCATCATGATCCCAAGATAGGGCGTCGCTGGGTTGCTGGGGGCGGCGGCCGTTTCCAGGCTCAATCGCCTCTTTCGCCCTGCGCGCTCCACGGTCACACTCACAGTCTCCCCGATCTGACTTGCAAAGACGGCCGCCCCCACGTCACAAGTGGTGGTCGTGCGACTCGCCCCTACAGCAACGATAACGTCTCCCTGTTCCATGACGCCGTCTGCCGGCGCTCCCTCCTGCACCGAGACCACTCTGACCCCATCGCCCTGAGGCCGTCCCAAGCCCGCGGCGGCGATCGCGACTGAACGCGCATATTCCTTGGAGGACTCCATCTCGCGCTTCTGCGCTTCTTGGAGCTGGTCCAGTGAGGAGCCTCCCGTCACCTGGCTTTCGAGTACAACGACTTTGTCTTTGTCCACGGCCGCGAGAAGCATTTCGACCAGAGTGACGTCAGTGTCGACGCTTACGGTGGTCAAGAACAAGCTTCCCTTGGAAGAGTAGGTCCTCGCACGAGATACGTCTACCAGCTCGGACACATCCCTAACGGGCCCGGGGAGGTACTCGAAAAGGAAAGGAATGGGCACGAGAAAGCTTCCCAACCCAACCCCGCCCACGACCAATCCCACCACGGCCGCACGCCACAGCAGCCGCAGGCTCACGTGCGGGCGTGCAGGCACATCAGTATTCGTCGTCACCGGCAGAGCCTATGGGGGAACGAGCTAAGTGCTCCTAGCCCCGGCGACTCGAGTCCAAGAAGATCGAACGCGCCTGGTCGAAGCTCTCGAGGCACTTGCCGGCGCCGAGAACTACCGATTCGAGAGGCTGTTCGGTCACGTGGACCGGCACCTCGGTCTCCTGGGAGATCAGCTTGTCGAGACCCGACAGCATCCCTCCGCCGCCTGTGAGCGTGATGCCGTTGAGCAAGACGTCCTGGACCAAGTCGGGAGGGGAGGCACCGAGGCATTCGAGAGTGGCCGTCACCACGGTCCTGACCTGCTCGGCCACTGCTTCGCGGATCTCCTCCGAGGTAATCACTACGTTCTTGGGCAGGCCGGAAGCGAGGTCCCGCCCCCGCAGCTCGGCCTTCTCCTCGTTCTGCAGCGGCCACGCCGAGCCGACGGCGATCTTGATTCGCTCGGCCGTACGCTCCCCCACCGCGATTGCGTACTCCCGCCGCAGGTAGGTGGTAATGGCCGCGTCGAGGTCGAATCCACCCACTCTCACCGGCGTGTTCGTGACCATGCCCCCGAGCGAGATCAGGGCGACCTCACTGGTCCCTCCACCCACGTCGACGACGAGGTTTCCGAGCGGCTCGTGAACGGGCAGACCGGCCCCAATAGCGGCGGCCATCGGCTCCTCGATGAGATAACAAGAGCGAGCCCCGGCCGACAGGGTGGCCTCTTCCACGGCGCGCCGCTCGACCTCGGTGAGTGCGCTGGGCACGCACACGAGTACTCTGGGGCGCGCCAGACGGGTTACGCCCGACCGCTGAAGAATCAACCGGATCAGCTTCTCGGTGACGTCGAAGTCGGATATAGCTCCCGAGCGCAGCGGCCGGACTGCCACGATGTAACCGGGAGTCCGGCCGATCATTTGCCACGCCTCCTGGCCCATGGCGAGCACGGCCCCCGTTTCCTTGTTGAGCGCCAAAACCGTCGGTTCGGCGAACAGGATGCCGCGCCCCCGCTGGTAGACGAGGGTGTTGGCGGTGCCCAGATCTATTGCGACGTCGCGTCCCATCAGCTAAACCGAAAACCTCCGCATAGATTGGCCGCTCGGGAACTCGGGGTGGCGGCCGCGACCATCAATGACACGTCAGGTAGGTCACGACGATCCCCCTCGCTCGCACGGCGCCCGGCCCGGGGGCCTGGGAGCCCACGTTATCAAAGCCCCGGAGGTCTGGGTGCAAGGCCTGCTCGACGTCGCGGACGCCTCGGCCGCCTGACGAGGGCCAGGAGGCGCAAAACCGAGGGCTCCCGTAGCATGTGGTCATGACGCAAGAACCGTTCGGAGACATTCCTCTGTTCCGAGAGATCCAGAAGCTGCTGGCCGCGGGAGGGGGTCCTGTCAATTTCGAGATCGCCAGGCAGGTGGCGCTGGCAGCGGCCACGCAGGGCACGAACGATCCCACCATGAAACCGGAGATCGAGCGATCGTTCGCCGCGGCCGTTCACTCCGCCGAGGCACTCGTGTCGGGATATTGCCGCCTGCCCTTCGACGAGCCCGTCCTCACCACCACCATGGGCCGGGCAGCGTGGGTCACCAGCACTTTGGAGGCCTGGAAATGGCTGCTCGAGCATCTGGGACGGCGTCTCACCGGCCAGATGAAACGCATGGGGCCGGAAGGGTCGGGGGCCGGCGAGCAGATGGGCGCAGCGATGGATCAGATCGCGCCCCTCATGATGGGACTGCAGACCGGGACGTTGGTCGGACAACTCGCTTCGGAGGTCCTCTCTCGCTACGAGTGGCCGATCCCCAGGCAAGACGATGGTCGCCTTTTCTTGGTGGTTCCCAACGTCGAAGCGGTGGCGGCCGACTATGACTTCAAGCTCGAGCCCTTCCAGATCTGGCTGGCCGTGAGAGACGTGGCCCGCCACCTCATCTTCGCCTCCAACTCGTGGACGGACCGCTATCTTCGCAGCCTGCTATTGGAGGTAATCGATGCCCTCGAGATCGACCTCTCGGGCTTCGAGAGGACCCTTATGGAGCTTCAGTCAGGAGGTCCCGAAGCGCTGGCCGGTGTTGCCGAATCGAACGTGCAGCTTCCAATCGTTTCAACCGAGCGGCACACCCGGGCGCTCGGGCGTCTACATGCCTTCCAGGCATTGCTCGAAGGCTACGCAGGGCACGTCGCCGCGGCAATCATGCCTGAAATCGTGAGCGAGTCCTCACGCATCGAGGAAGGCATGGTCCGCCATGCTCGCTCACCTTCGGTGGCTGAGACGATGTTGGAGAACATCCTCGGTCTTTCCGTGGACCGCGATCTGGAACAGTCGGGTGCAACTTTCTGCGCCGCGGTCGTTGGTCTTCACGGCATCAATGAGCTCAATCGTGCGTGGGAGGCTCCCGACAACCTTCCCACGAGCGCGGAGATCCGGGACCCGTTCGCGTGGATCGAAAAGGTGCTCGCCTCTGAGTAGAGGAGCTGCGAGGCCGCCCCCGCCAACTTTGAGCCTCCAACCACCTCCTGTGTGGTCAGGGACGCAGAGTTCACATTTCGCGAAGCGGGAAACGGACGAAGGGCTCCGTGGCATTGAAGCTCCTGAGCACATCGGCACCCAGAGCTTCGATCAACCGCTCGGTCTGACTCTTCTGCGCCAGCAGCGCCCGCCACTTCAAGTCGAGGATGTCTGAAGGGATGACGTACTCGAAGCTGAGCTCGCTTCGGGGCGTGATGGGAGGCGTATCCGGCTCGAAGAAGATATCGAGCCCGGCGGACAGTGGAAGCACCTCTGCAGCCCACTCCGGAGTGTTCGTGGCGCAGTACAGATCTGCTCTCGCCGAGGAGCGCTGGAGAGCCGTCTTGGCCCATGCATGCACGGCCTTGTGGTCGGGGTGTCCGGTCATCCCCTCCGGCCCAAACGTGAGCACCGAGTCGGGCCGCAACTCCTCCAAGAGTGCAGCGACCAACGCGACACCCTCCTCCAGAGGCACCTGTTCACAGCCGCCATCGGCGAACCCCAACCAGCGATGCTCGCTCACGCCGAGCACACCAAGGGCTTCGATGAGCTCCTCCTCTCTCACCTCGGCCAGGGTTTCAGACGGCCATCTCTGTTCGTCCAATGACCCGCCTTCGCCTTTGGTGGCGGTGACGCACACGACTTTGTTCCCCGCGCGGATTGCGGCGGCCATCAGGCCGCCGGATAGATAGGTCTCGTCGTCTGGATGGGCCCACACACCCAAGATCGTCCCTAGGGCAGCAGGATCGCTGATAGTCACGTCGTGCCAGAGCATAGCAAGCTAAACCGGGATGACTTCCGCCTCAACGTGTTCGGCGTCGATCCACAAAAGCGCCATCGACGGCCACGGCGCCCGGCGGACCCACGTGGGACTCCCGGGATTCAGCAGCAGCAGCCCGTCCTCGTCTTCGTTGCAGGGGAGATGG
>DASRPA010000150.1:0-3772 GCA_035646635.1 Actinomycetota bacterium
CTGAAGAATGCGGGGGCCGAGATCACGGCCGCTGCCATCGCCGACTCCATCTCTCGCTGGGTGCCGCCCGCGGAGGCCGAGCGCATCCGGGCCGCGCTGGAGGACGACGGGAGATCCTGAGTATTGCGGCGACCGAGGGAGCCCGCACATGGTAGGGAAACGGAGTGGAGTGGCTGTCGGAACCAGACATTTGGATCGGCTTTGTCACGCTCTTGGCACTGGAGATCGTCCTCGGGATCGACAATGTCGTGTTCATCTCGATTCTTGCGGGCAAGCTTCCGGCTGCTCAGCAAGCGCGAGCACGGCAGGTGGGCCTTGGCCTCGCTCTGGTGATGCGCATTCTGCTGCTGCTGACCCTGTCCTGGGTCATCGGCCTGACCTCGCCTCTGTTCTCGCTAATCGGCCACGAGATCTCGGGCCGCGACCTCATCCTGATCGTGGGGGGCTTGTTCCTTCTTGGCAAGAGCACTTACGAGATTCACGACCGTCTCGAGGGCGAGGAGGGGCATGCCGCCGATCGGGTCGCTGCCTCGTTCTCCGCGGTTATCGCCCAAATCGTGGTCCTCGACGCTGTCTTCTCACTTGACTCGGTCATCACCGCGGTGGGGATGGTGGATGAGCTTGGAGTGATGATAGCGGCGGTTATCGTTGCGGTAGGCATCATGCTCATCTCCGCCGGAGCGATCAGCACGTTCGTCAATCGACACCCGACAGTCAAAATGCTGGCGCTCAGCTTCCTGCTGTTGATTGGCCTCGCCCTGTTGCTGGACGGGTTCGATCAGCACATCCCCAAAGGCTACATCTACTTCGCGATGGGCTTCTCGCTGCTCGTTGAGCTGCTGAACCTACGGGCTCGCGCGAGGCGCCAAGAGCCGGTGCGATTCCATCAGCGGTACGCGGATCGAAGCGAGCAGGGGCGAGATCTGGGCCAACCGGCGACAGGCGAGCCGGCATCGGTGAATGAGCCGCAAAGTTCGCCTCGGGCCGGCCCTCCGCCCCCAACCTTGCGCCCCTGACCACCTGTGGGGTGGTTGGAGACGCAAAGTTCCCCCAGGCCGAGTCTCGGCCGGTCAAGCCCCGGCACGTCCGCGTCGGTCGATTAGCCTGTGGGGGCCGGACCACTGAGAAAGAGGGTGAGACAATGGGGCGTCAAGCCTCCCTTTTCGACCGTCACATGGCCGTCATGCCTTCGTGGCTGGCGCTTTACTACGACGAGCCGCTGTCTTTGGAGCGGGGTGACGGCCGCCACGTGTGGGACTCGGAAGGCCGACGTTATCTGGATTTTTTCGGCGGCATCCTCACGACGATGTCTGGACACAACGTGCCCGAGGTCGTCGAGGCGATAAAGGAGCAGGCCGGCAAGCTGATTCATAGCTCCACGCTCTATCTGATCGAGCCCGCCGTCGAGCTGGCCGAGAAGATCTCCAAGCTAGCCCCGATGGACGACGCCAAGGTGTACTTCGTGTGCTCGGGAACCGAGGCCAACGAGGCGGCCATGTTGCTGGCTACCAGCTACCGGCGCTCTCATCAGGTCCTCGCCCTCCGCAACAGCTACCACGGGCGTTCCTTCGCGGCCATGGGCGTCACCGGGAACCGCGGTTGGTGCGCGTCGGCCCTGTCGCCGGTGAGGGTGAGCTACGTACAGAACGGTTATCGCTATCGAAGCCCGTTCGGCCACATGTCCGATGAGGATTTCATCAAGGCCTGCGCAGACGACTTGCGCAACGTCATTGAGACCACCACCTCCGGCGACGTTTCGTGCATGATCGCCGAGCCCATCCAGGGAGTGGGGGGTTTCGCCACTCCTCCCGACGGGTTCTTCGGAGCGATGAAAGAGGTCCTGGACGAGTACGACATATTGTTCATCTCCGATGAGGTGCAGACCGGATGGGGGCGTACCGGGGAGCACTTCTGGGGCATCGAGGCACACGACGTCAGGCCCGACATCGTCACCTTCGCAAAGGGCATCGGCAACGGTCTGTCGGTTGGAGGAGTCGTCGCCCGGCCTGAGCTGATGGACTGTGTGGGGGCGAACTCGATCTCCACCTTCGGTGGCAACCCGCTCGCCACCGCCGGCGCCCTAGCGAATCTGAACTACATGCTGGATAACGATCTCCAGACCAACGCCCGCAAGGTCGGAGAGCATCTCTTCTCGAGACTGCGGGATCTCGAACAGCAGCATGCGTTCATCGGTGATGTGCGCGGCAAGGGTCTCATGATCGGCATCGAGCTGGTGAAGCCTCCCGGCAAGGAGCCCGATGTCGCCGCCGCCGGGCGCGTGATGGAGGAGACCAGGAGCCGAGGGCTATTGATCGGCAAGGGAGGCCTCTACGGGAACTGTGTTCGCATGGCGCCTCCGATGAGCCTCACGATGGAGGAAGCGGACGAGGGCTTCGAGCTGTTTGCCGATTCCATCGCTGCCGCCAAGCAGCCGGGAGCTGGTTCCTGAGAGACATCAGACATGTGTGCGGCACTAGCTCGTGAACTTCTACACGGGCGCTGATGCCGTCACCGCCCGCCGGGCCGATCGGGGGCCGCGCGGCGTGGATCTCGGATTCCCACAGAACTGACCTCCGCGAGGCGCCGCCCGTGGGCCGAGGTCGCGCTGGTGGGAATCGCGGCAGTGTGGGGCCTGACCTTCGTCATGGTCCAGGATGCGGTCGCGCTCATACCGGTGATGACGTTCCTCGCCTATCGCTTCCTGAGCGCATCCCTGCTGGTAGCCGTGCTGTTCCGGCGCAGGCTTGCGGAGCTATCCGCATCGGGATGGCGCGCGGGGATGGTCATGGGTTTCTTTCTCATGCTCGGTTACATCTTCCAGACGCTCGGGCTCGAACGAACGACCGCGTCCAACACCGCGTTCATCACCGGCCTGTTCGTGGTCCTGACCCCGCTGTTCGGCGCGTTTCTGTTTGGCCAGCGCCCCGGCCCCGTGGCTTGGTGCGCGGCAGCGATTGCGGGCGTGGGGCTGTATCTGTTATCGGGCACGGGAGGCGACCTTCACCTGGGCGGCGACGCGCTCGTCCTCGTGACCGCGTGCTCTTTTGCCCTTCACATCCTCTTCACCGACCGAGCGGTGGTGCACCATGATGTCGGTGCCCTGCTCGCCGTCCAGCTCGCCGTCTCGGGTTTCGTACCGTTGTTGTTTGCGGTCGTTCAGGGCGATCTGATCGTTCCCACCAGCCGTGTCGTGTGGAGCGCGCTGCTGGTGACCGCCTTCATCGCAAGTGCTCTCGGCTTCTTCGTCCAGACGTATGCGCAGCGTCATGCTCCGCCCGCGCGCACGGCCTTGATCCTGGCGAGCGAACCTGCCTTCGCCGGGCTGTTCGCCTACCTTCTGAAAGGGGAGACGCTCGGCCCCCTCGATTGGACGGGGGCGGCGCTGATTCTGGTCGCCATCGTCGCGGTCGAAGCCGTCCCTCGGCTGCGCACGACCCGCCCGCTCCCAGAGGGTTGAGCGGCGGTGCGCCGTGGTGCGCGGTTCCACCGCTAACTACACTGATTGCATGCACGAGGTAAGACTCAGCGCCGTTGGCACCATCCTGTGGCTGCTTGTCGCGATCTTCTTGGTGACGATAGTTACCCTCTCTGTCATTCCGGCGAACCAGGCCAGCTCCCTGGCGGCCTCCACAGGTGTTCCCTCGGTGGCTGCCGGCGCCAGCATCAGCTCTGGCGTGCAAGACGCCGCCTGGCACTGCCTCTTCTACGGGCCTTTCACCCTCACTCTGTTGCTGGCGGCGGCGTGGCGACCGGGTCTGCCCCAACGCCGTTC
>DASRPA010000151.1:0-3670 GCA_035646635.1 Actinomycetota bacterium
GCGGGCGGCCGAGTCGTAGACGCGAAGGCTCATAGGTGCGAAAGCCTACCCTCGGGGTCCGGAGCGAGTCTGATCAGACGAGTCAGGTTTTGTGGGACTCAGGGGGCCGAAAAGGGCACCGAGAGACGCTCAAAACGCGGGTTGGGCGGGGAGGAACGGTTTTTGGGGGCGCCAGAGTGCGGAAAACCGCACCGAGAGGCGCTCAAAACGCGCGCGCCGGAAGGCGCTCAGAACGAATGTGGGGGGCGCGGCCCTACTTCAGGAGCACGACTGCGATGGCGGCGATGCCCTCGCCACGCCCGGTGAAGCCGAGGCCGTCGGTAGTGGTGGCCTTGACGGATATCGAGGTCGCCTCGGCCCCCAGCGCCTCGGCCACACGCCGCGCCATCTCGGCCCGGTAGGGCGCCAGGCGGGGCCGTTCGGCGATCACTGTGACATCGGCGTTGACGAGCTCCCACCCGGCGTCACGGGCCGCCCCTGCGCTCGACGCCAGGATCTCGAGGCTGGAGGCGTCTCGCCAAACCTCGGTCGGCGGAAACATGCTCCCGAGATCGCCGAGACCCGCCGCGCCCAGCAGCGCGTCTGAAAGCGCGTGGCTCACGACGTCCGCGTCGGAGTGGCCGGACAGGCCCGGCGCATCCGGCACCACGACACCACCCAGCACCAGGGGCCTGGCGGCGTCGAAGGCATGCACATCAAAACCGAGGCCGACCTTCACGCCCGCAACAGGGCCTCGGCGTGCTCGAAGTCTGCCGGGTGAGTGAGCTTGGGATTGGGCGCCGTCGCCTCTACCAGGACGATCCTGTAGCCCAGGCGCTCGAGCAGCTGAGCATCGTCGGTCCCCTCGAAGCCGTCCCTGTGGGCGCATAGATGCGCCTCCTTCAAGGCGGTGGTTCTGAACGCTTGAGGGGTCTGGATCCGATAGAGGCCGGCGCGCCCAACGGTCTCGACGATGCGGCCGTCTTGCACACGCTTGAGGGTCTCGTCGACGGCCGCTCCGGGCACCGCGCCGTCTGCCTCTCTCAGCGCCTCGACCACGGCGTCGAACAGGGCTGCGGGCGCGAACGGCCGGGCGGCGTCGTGTACAACCACGGTCTCCGAATCGACGAGCTCGAGCGCGGCCCGCACCGAGCCCTGCCTGGTGTGCCCGCCGGGGACCACCCCTACCTCGGAGAGGCCTTCGACCTCGGCCCGCGCCTGGTCGAGGCAGTCCTGCGGAACGGCGATCACGCAGGGGCGGCATCCGGAGGACATAACCGCATCCAGCGAGCGCGCAAGGACGCTTTTTCCCGCCAGCAGCCGGAATTGTTTGGGTAGGGACGAGCCGGAGCGCTCACCACGCCCGCCCGCGGCGAGTATCGCCGAGGGGGGTGCTTTTGCTATCCCAAGACCTCGTCGAGCAGCTGCTCGGCCTCGTCCTCGTCGCAGCCCTGAGCGAAAGTGAGCTCGGAGACGAGGATCTGGCGGGCCTTTGTCAGCATCCGCTTCTCTCCTGCGGACAGGCCTTTCTCCCGGTCGCGCCGGTGAAGGCTGCGCACGACGTCGGCGACCTGGTAGATGTCACCCGACCTGAGCTTCTCGACGTTGGCCTTGAAGCGACGGGACCAATTGGTGGTATTGGTGGTGGGCTCGTTCTTCTTGAGCACCTTGAACACCTTCGGCATCTCGCGCGCAGGCGTTATCTCGCGGATCCCCACCTCCTCGGTGGAGTCGGTGGGTACCATCAGGGTCAGCTCCCCATAAGCAAGCTTTAGGATGTAGTACTCGCGCTCTTCACCCATCAGCTCGCGCTGCTCTACCTTCTCGACAACAGCGGCCCCATGATGGGGGTACACAACCTTGTCACCTACGTCAAAACGCACGAATGGAAACCTCCTTCGGCGCTCCTAACGGTGCGGCCAAATGAACGAATGCCCCAAACCGAAACCCGGTCTGCCGGGTCCATGCCTCGCTGCCTCAAGGGTAACACGGCGGCACCCCGAGCAAGGCGAGCAGAGCAAGCCGAAACTGGTGGAGCACTTAAGCACTCACGGACTCCAGTTTGGGCACGGGCGACGCCGCCCCCGACTGCATCGACTGAGCCCGTGCCGCGATGTGAGCCACGGCCGCAGCAACGTCCGCCACGACCACGGGCTCGAGTTGAGCGGGGATGTCTCTGCATCCTCGCGGTATGAGGGCCACTCGGAACCCGAGTCTGACCGCTTCGGCAAGGCGCCGCTCGATCCCGGGCACCCGGCGCACCTCGCCCGCGAGCCCGACCTCACCCACCGCCACGAGATCCTCCTCGACGGGAATGTCCGTCGCCGCCGAGACCAGGGCGAGCAGCACCGCCAGATCCGAGGCCGGCTCACGCACCGTAATGCCGCCGGCGGCGGAGGCGAAGACATCCCGGGGCGCAAGCTGGAGATTGACGTGCTTCGAGAGCACTCCCAGCAGGAGCGCTAGGCGCCGGCCCTCCAGGCCTTGAGCAACCCGCCGCGGCTGGCCCGAGCTGGGCGGAGCGACCAACGCCTGCATCTCGATCAGGACGCAGCGGGTGCCCTCGAGGCCCGGAAACACGACCGAGCCCGTCACACCTCGCCTGCGGTCGGCGAGCAACATGGCCGATGGATCCACGACCCCCTCGAGACCGCGCCGGCCCATGACGAAGACGCCCGTCTCCTCGCACGAACCGAAGCGGTTTTTCACCGCCCGAAGCAGGCGCAGGGAGGTCGTGCGCTCGCCCTCGAGCGACAGCACAGCATCCACCATGTGCTCGAGCGTCTTGGGCCCCGCAATGCCGCCGTCCTTCGTCACGTGTCCGACGAGGACCACGACCGCGCCGCCGTGCTTTGCGTAGCGTCCCAGCGCCGCGGTGCAGTCCCTGAGCTGCACCGGAGATCCGGCGGCCTGCTCCAGCCCCGCCATCTCGATCGTCTGGATGGAGTCCACCACGACGACCTCGGGCTGCTCCTGCTCGCACACCTCGAGGATGCCTTCAACCGAGGTTTCCGAGGTCGCCCGCAGCCGCTCGCCGTCCACTTGAAGGCGGGCCGCTCGCAACGCCACCTGGGCCGGTGACTCTTCGCCGGTGACCAATAACGTGGCCCGCCCCGAGTGAGCCAGCGCATCGAGCAACTGCAGGACCAGAGTGGACTTGCCGATTCCGGGCTCGCCCGCCAGCAGACAAACCTCTCCTGAGACGAAGCCGCCTCCGAGGACGCGATCCACCTCGGCGATGCCGCTCTCGATGCGCGCAGGCGCACGAGTCTTCGCGCCCAGGGTCGTGACTGCTGCGGTTGGGACGGTGGGGGCAGCGTGCGTGCTCCAGGACGAGCACTTGGGGCACCGCCCAAACCATTTCGGCGAGTGATGGCCGCATTCTCCGCATCTGTAGGCCGCAAGATGTTCTTTGGTGATCATGGGCACGAACCTATCGGGAGCCTGTGACAGTCCTTATCCACGCGATCCTCCAGCGGATCGCTCGTGGGGCCCCCAGAAGAAGCGAATCGCGCTCGACGCGCTCAGGAGGACCGATTTGGTACCCCAGAGCGCTCTGCGCGCGTTTGAGTACCGGACTATTCGAGCGGGAGGCTTGAGGTTAGGGTGCAGGCCGGGGGTAAGCGGAGTGCAGGCCGGGGGTAAGCGGAGTGCAGGCCGGGGGTAAGCGGAGTGCAGGCCGGGGGTAAGC
>DASRPA010000152.1:0-3428 GCA_035646635.1 Actinomycetota bacterium
GTTGGAGGGCAGCGACGAAGAGGCGTGACGCATGCCGCCCGATCCTGCGTCACAAGGCGACGAAGCTTTGACCCTGTGACAATTCCCTTTTTCTAGGAACGAGGCATTTCTCGAACACTTGTGCGACCACATTTCTTACAACGCAGGGGTCGCTGGTTCGAACCCAGCACCGCCCACCGCGAACTCCCTGGTAGGTGCCGTCGAGCATCAGTGGCCGCTGGAGTTGGGAGCTCGCAGGCCGCACACAGGCCGCGGGTCGATCGCCTTTCGTTCGCTTTTCGTTTTCTGCCACAACCTCTGCATGCGTTCGGCGATCTCGTCGTCCCAGTGCGGGAACAGGTGACCGTAGGTGCCGAGCGTCATGCGCAGATCGGCGTGACCGAGCTATCTTTGCACCATGAGCGGGTTGGTGGCGCCCTCTGCGATCATCATCGCTACGCAGCTGTGCCGGAGCGCATGTGGGGTGAGATGGGCGAGCCCGGAGCGGGTTACGGCCGGATCCCAATAGCGTCTGCGGAAGTTGCCGAAGCGGATGATCTCTCCTTGAGCCGAGGAGAAGACAAACTTGCTGGGCGGCGCCACTTGCAGAGCTCGCGCAGCAGCTCGGTGAGGAATGGGGCCAGAGCGAGGCTGCGCCGACTGCGGGTCGTCTTCAGTTGCTCGGTGTAGACCCAGTCGTGTCCCACCCTCTGGAGCGCGCCCACGACCAGGAGCCGTCCACTGTCGATATCGAGGTTAATTCTCTTCAGGCCCGCGAGCTCGCTCCAGCGAAGCCCGAGGTAGGCGTCCGTGTAGATGAGCGACGTGTAGCGGGGATCGATGGCGTCGGCCAGACGCTCAACCTCCTCGGCACTCAGATAGCGAGGCTCCGGCCCGCGTCAAAGGGGGGAGCGAGATGAGGTAGCAGGGGGACTGTCGGATGAGTCCCTGACGCACAGCTTTCCCGCAGGAGGCCGGCCAGGATCCGGTAAGAGTCCCTCACCGTCCGGGCTGCCAGGGTTGCCGCCAGGCAGTCGACCCAAGCCTGCACGGAGTGACGGGTGATTCGGTAGAGAGGCACGGACCCGAATCTCGGCAGGATCTGAGCCCGCAGGAAGCCGCCGATCCGATCGCGCGTTGCCGGGCGGACGTTAACCTTCCTCTCCGTCAGGGTAGAGGCCAAATCCTGAAACAGCGTCCTGCCCGCCCTCGGATCGACCCATAGCCCACGTGCCAGTTCTTCCTCGACAGTCGCCTTGAACCTTCGAGTGTCGGCTAGCCGCGGGAAGCTCCTGGAACGTTCGCTGCCGCCGGGATCCCGATAACGAACCCGGTATCGCTGCTCGGATCTCTTCTGGATGTGGGCCAACGGGCACCTCCTCGATGTCGTCGTGTTGCGAACAAGGATGTGCGCCGGTCGGGCGTAAGGGAGGCCGCGGGCGGGCCGCGGGCGGAAAAGACTAGGAGGGTGGTGGCTCGCTCTCATAGACTGGAGTCCACCCTTCCAGGGAGGAAAGTATGGAGATTTTTCCAGGCATCTCGGTTGATCCAGACGTGCGGTTCGGGAAGCCTTGTATCACCGGGACTCGAGTGGACGTGGCGACCGTCGTGGGAGCGATTGCGGCGGGAGACAGCCTTGAATTGGTCGCTGGCGAATACGCGCTGACCGCCGATCAGGTACGAGCAGCACTGCAGTACGCGGCCCATCTTGCCGGCCACGCTCCTCCTGCTGTGCGTGAGGTCTCTTGAGGTTTCTCCTCGACGAGAATTTCCCTCTCCAGCTCCACCGCCAGCTCAAGGCCCGAGGTATCGAGTGCGAGCACATCGTGGCGCTGGGGCAGCGGCAGATGACCGATTCACAGATCCTTGAGCGCGTGAACTCGGAAGCAGATCTCGTCTTGCTCACCCAGGACAGGGAGTTTGAGACCATGCCCATCCGCTTGGGCAAGGTCATCATCTCGCGTCTCCCGCAGAGCCTTCCGACGCAGCGACGGGTCGAGGTGTGGCTGCAAGCAGTCGAGGAGTTCGTCAGCTCAGCGCCCCAGGGAACGCTGTTCGAACTCGGGCGTGACGGTGAAGTTTCTCGGCTGCCCGAGTAGGCCATCTCGAATCAACCCTTCCAACTCGAGGTAGCGGTTAGGTCAGTTGCGGCTCGAAGGTCATGCATCAGGCTCTTTCGGAAGAAAGGCCTGTCAACGAAAGAGAGGAGCTATCTCGTTCACATATCAGGGCGCATCGATCGCATCCGCAGCCACACGGTCGCTGGTCGTGATACCTGCCTCAGGGATTCCAAAACCAGCGAAGCGGTGTTGCAGAGCCTCCAAACGCTGGCTGAGTCGTCGAGTCGCCGACTGTCATCCCTACCACTTTGCCCGATCCAGCAGCTTCATGAAGTTGCGTTTGGGCTTATGCGCTGCCCGCACCGATTCGAGGTAGGCAGGGAACTCAGTACCTCGACCGGCGCGGCCCATGAGGTCCTCGACCTTGCGAAGCAGCTCGACTGCTTCCTCGTACGCCCGGTTGTTCTTCTTACCGACGGTTCGTTCGACCTCGTCTTGATAGAGGGGCACCGCGTCTCCTGGATGGTCTCTCTCGCGCAGAGCCGCGAGTCGCATCCACAGAGCGTCCGCGCACCCGCCCACCTTCGCCTCCGCCCACGCGGCCTCGACGTCTTCCTCCCACAGGAAAACATTTACTAGGTCAGAGTGATCCGCCGGCCGCGACCACCGGTTGCGCTGCCCGCCGCGCTTGCGTTGGGCGATATCCGAGCGCAAGCAGTCAAGCGCCTTCGGCCGGTATTCGTCCCACCTGCCGGCCCGCGTGACGTGCTTGCACAACCGTTCGTAAGAAACAGGGCCCGGTGACTCCGCGAAGGCCGACCACATGAGATCCACTACGTCGTCGTGGCGGCCGCGTCGGTGGTACTCATCGGCGAGCACCTCGAGCAGCCTGAAGTCGGTTCTCTCGGGGAAGGCGGTGAGACCCTTCTCGGCCCACTCGAGGGCGTCGTCGAAGCGGCCTGCGTCCCGGTACAACTCAACGACCTGCACGTAGTGGTAAGCATGGGAGAGGTCGTTCGCCTTCACGGCGACAAGCGCGTCCACATCCCCGGTTACCCTCGCAAGTGCTTCCATCATGTGGGTGATATTGAAGCGGAAGCTCGAGTGTGTGCGATCCCGCTCGTCTCGTGACGTGATGGGCGGAACCTTCGCCCACACCTCCTCGGCGAGCCGGCGATAAACCACGAGGCCCTCGTCGCCAAGCACGTCTGCATACGTCTCCACCGCTCCGTAGAAGGTCTCCCACTCTGAGTACAGCTCCCACTCGAACAGCCTTTGCGCGAGCGGCTCCGGGTCGGGGCGAGCGGTGGCGCACGCCTCGTGATGAAGCTCGCAGACTCGGTCTTTGATGCCGCCCATGTAGCCGTCAGAGTCGTCGACGCGCCCGAG
>DASRPA010000153.1:0-32529 GCA_035646635.1 Actinomycetota bacterium
TGCAACTTAGAGATGTGATAGCCGATCTCTATCTCGTCGACTCCCTCGACGTTCTGGATAGTAAGCCCGCACTGCCCCACGGGTTCGTCGGTCTCTTTGAGCTCGAGCATCCAGAGCCCGAAGCCGTGATCGCGGTAGAGATTCAGCTGCCAGTCGATCCAGCCGCGCGCTTCATCCAACGAGTAAGTGCGAGGGAAGTAACGCATGTGCTCGGGATCTGACAACAGCGAGTGGATGAACGCGGCGTCTTCCATTACATGACGTCGGAAGCGCAGGCGCTCCGTTTCGCCTGGGACGAGCTCGCTCACCGCAACACCCTTCCCTCCATGCCGCCGGCCACCGTCACGACCTCGCCGGTGATGTGCCCGGCAAGTCGATCCGAGGACAGGAACACGACCGCTCGGGCGACGTCGTCCGCACGCGCGAGCTTGGCGAGCGCCATCGTGCTCGTGATCTTGGCCTCGGCCTTGGGGTCCTCGAATGCGCTTCGTGCCATCTCGGTGATGGTCCAACCCGGAGCCACGCAGTTCACTCGTCCTGAGGGAGCGATCCGAGTGATCTCGTTCTTGAGGCTCTTGAGCAGGCCCGAAGAGAACGCTCCTTTGGCGGCGGCATAGTCCGAGTGGCCTGCCTCGCCGAACGAGCCGGCGGTCGAGCCGACAATGACGATGTTGCCTTCGCCCGTCGAGCGAATGTGCCGCAGAAAGGCACGGCAGCACAGAAAGGTGGCGTCGAGGTTCGCGCTAATGGTCGAGCGCCAGCGTTCCAAGGTCATTTCCCACAGCGGCACCTCTTCCGGCGCCCACATTCCCGCGTTGGCGACGAGGACGCGGAGCGCGCCCAGCTCACTCACCGCGTTCTCGAAGAGCTGATCGGTGGCGCCTTCGTCGGTGAGATCGGCCTGCAGCGCGATCCCCCCGAGCTCTTGCGCCAGCGATTCGGCATGCTCCCGGCTCGTGTTGTAGGCGATACAGACCCGAGCGCCCTCTGCGGCGAAGGCCCGGACGATCGCACTTCCGATGCCTCCGGCGCCTCCGGTGACGAGCACGCCCCTGCCCTTCAGCCCCGTGTCCACGGTAGGCGACGTTACCCTGCCCGACGATGAAGGACATCGGGATCGCCGGGCTGCCCTACTCCGGCAAGACGACCTTGTTTCACGCGTTGACGCTGTCCGGCTCCGCGGGGGGACGCTCCAACCAGGCCGTGGTCGACGTGGCGGACACCCGTCTCGAGGTCCTGGCCCGCCTCGAACGATCCAAGAAGATCGTGCCTGCCAAGGTGCGTTTCGTCGACGTGCCGGGAGGTCTCACTGCGCGCGGCATTGCGGAGTACCGCCAGACCGATGCCCTATGCATCGTCGTGAGGGCCTTCGGGGAGGACTCGGACCCCGTCCGCGAGCTGGCCTCGGTCCAGGACGAACTGTTGCTGGCCGACCTTGCCTCCCTCGAGAGCGGGCGCGACAAGGCCGCCAAGCGGGCTCGCGGCACCCCCGAGGCGCGTGCCGAGGTCGAAGTGCTCGAGCGAGCGCACGCGTTCGTGGATTCCTCCCGCCCGCTGCGCGATGCGGAGCTGGACGACGACGACCTCAAGCTGCTGCGGGGCTACGCCCCCCTGACTCTCAAGCCCCAGGTGATCGTGGCCAATGTCGAGGAGGGTGCCGGCGCGCCCGCAGGCCTGGATGACGCCATCGCAATCAGCGCCGCTCTCGAGGCGGAGGTGGCCGGCATGGACCCCGCCGATGCTCTGGAGCTGCTTAAGGGCTTCGGAGTGGCCGAGCGGGGCTTGGAGCGGGTCATCACCGACGGCTACCGAGCACTCGACCTCATCACTTTTCTCACCACCGGCGAGGACGAGAGCAGGGCCTGGGAGGTGCGGCGCGGCGCCACCGCCCCCGAGGCGGCCGGGTATATCCACTCCGACCTCGAGCGGGGCTTCATCCGGGCCGAGGTCGTGGGCTACAACGACCTGGTCGCGGCAGGTTCCTGGTCAAAGTGCAAGGAGAAGGGGGTACTGAAAGTGGAAGGCAAGGACTACCGGGTCAAGGAAGGCGACGTGATCAGCGTTCGCTTCGCCGTCTGACTCATCGGGCCGCCCCTCAGCCCAAGGTAGTGGATCGCGCGTAACGCGCCATCGAGTACCGAATCGGTCTTCAAACGCGCGTAACGCGCGTTTGACCACCTCGGACACGGGACTGCACAGAGCCGTCAGTGGCCGCCCGGCAGCACGTCCTCCTGGCTCTCGTGCCACGCCGGGTGGTCGCCGGAGGTCTCGACGTTGAAGCCGTAGTCGTATACAAGGGAGCCGCCGTAGGCGGCGCCGAAGGTCACCAGGCCCCCGGCCAGCAGCGACAGGATCGTGACGAGGCCGGTGGCGGTGGCCGCCGCCCCCGAGGGCCTGATCAGCAGGTCGATGAGCACGATCGCAGTGACCGTGAGCATCACCGCCATGTGCCAGTTCGCGGTGCGCCACGCCTGGGTGCCCGGCGCCGTCGACTTGAGCCAGTCCCAGAAGCCCGTCAGCGCCGTGGGGATGGACACGACGAAGCCTGCCAGCAGCAGCCAGCCCGCTCCCGCGTAGAGGTCGTGCCCGGTAGCGCTGTCCGATCCCAGCAGCAGCGACACCAGGTCGAACAGGGCAACCAGGAAATAAGCGGCCACCGGGATGTCGGTGAGCGGAGGATGAAGCGGCTTGCCGGCCCACCCGCGCAGCCCCTTGAATGCCCTTCCCTTGAACGTGATCGACGGCCGGATCGAGAACAGCTTGGCCATTGCCCCTCCTTGCGATCGTATTCATTCAAGCGTAGCGCTTGAGATGCCGGCTGCTAACGTGGACACCATGTTCATCGGTGCTCACGTTCCGGGTGACAAGCCCCTCGGCGAAGCCACACAGGTGGGGGCCGAGTGCGTGCAGATGTTCCTCGGCCCCCCACAGTCTTGGAAGAAGCCGCCGGTGCGCCCCGACGCCGCCGAGCTTCGAGAGTCTGCCATGCCCATCTACGTTCACGCTCCCTACCTCATCAATGTCGCGTCGCCCAACAATCGCATCCGCATCCCGTCGCGCAAGATTCTGGCGGGAGCCATCGAGCGCGCCGAGGAGATAGGCGCGGCCGGCCTCATCGTGCACGCGGGACACGCGGATGACGGGATCCCGCGCGGCTTCATACGTTGGCGCAAGGTGTTCGAGGAGCTCGAGACAGACGTCCCGGTCCTCATCGAGAACACCGCCGGCGGCGACAACGCCATGGGCAGACACGTCGAGACTCTCGAGTTGCTGTGGGCCGCGCTCGCGGATTTCGACGTCGGCTTCTGCTTCGACACCTGTCATGCGCACGCTGCGGGCGAGGACCTCTCGGATGTGATCGAGCGCGTCTTGGAGGCAGTCGGCAAGATAGATGTATTGCACGCCAACAGCTCGCGCGATCCCGCAGGCACCGGCGCCGACCGACACGCAAGCTTTGCAGAGGGAGCAATGGATCCGGAAGCGATCGCGGACATGGTGAGGGCCGCCGGCGCGCCGACGGTCATCTGCGAGACGCCGTGGACCACGATTGCAGACGACATCGACTACCTGCGAGCCAAGCTCTAACTGCCGAGTGGTGGTGAGTGGTCACATAGTGACCTTTATCCACCACTCGGCATAGCTTCCAGCATCGATTCCTGTAACCAGCCCAGCCAGTGCAGCACAGCCAGCGTCGGGGCGCGCGGGTCGTCGCGGTCCAACTCGGCCCCCATCATCTCCTCGGTCACCTCGAGCCGCGCCCCGATCGCAAGCCGCACGTCGTTCAGCGCGCTGAGCCACACTTGCATCTCCGCTTCGTCGAGCTCGATCCGGCCGCGCTTCAGCGCGCCCTTGACACCTTGCAGCGAGCTCACCTTGTTCCGCTGCAACTCATCGCCGACCAGATCGTGCCACGCGCGCGCCTCGGCCTCAGAGCCGTAGGCGTCGGGGAACAGCCGCTCGACGGCCGGGTCGTCGCGGCCCCCGTTATCGAGTAGCTCCAGCATCGAATCGATCAGATCGGTGAGCAACCTGAGTTCGGACTTGTCGAGCACGACGATTGCGCCCAAGCCCGCGGGCTCGACGTGTGCCATCTCAGTGCTCCGCACCGGAAAGACGGTCCGCACCGAATGCCACCGTATTTATGGGGAGGTGCACCTAGTCGCTCTTGCTCATCGTCGCCCACAACCCGTAGCCGTGGAGCTTGAAGCAGTCGAGCTCGGCCTTCTCGCGGCTCCCGCTGGAGACGACGGCCCGGCCCTCGTGATGAACCTGCAGCATCAGCTTGGTTGCGTGCGGGCGCGAGTAATTGAACAGTTTCTGGAAGACCCAGGTGACATAGGACATGAGGTTTACGGGATCGTTCCACACGATCACCAGCCACGGCCGCTCGTGCTCGAGCTCTTCTTGGCCCTCGACCTCTCTTACTTCGGAGGGGGCGATCACGGCGCGCATCGTCAAATCGTCGCGCATCGGCCGAGTGCCGGCGGGCCGGTGGGGCCGGTCGGCCCCCGGCCGCCGAGCCGGCCTAGCCGCCTCGATTGATCGGAACCACCACCGTCCTCCTGGCTGCGAGACAAAACCGTCACGTTGCTCATTTGAGGCGGTCTACTGCGAGCATAAGGGAGGGTGGGTTTGTTGACTGAGCGTTCAAGAGCAGGGTGAACTACTTGACCAAGCGTTCGGGGAAGGCGAGAAAACCAGCCTCGCGCGGTAACGCTGCGGGTAGCCTCCGAGTCTGTAGAGGCAACAAGCACTGCCATAGCCGAGCGCGCAGCGAATCTGCCGCTCCACTTCCCAGGAGGCTCGCGAACGCATGAGGTCCACCGCCGCAGACGAGCACGTCCTTCCCTCGCTCGAGGACGAGGACCTCGCGCTGCGCGCCCACAAGGACTTCGAGGCGTTCGCCGAGCTGTACCGCCGTCACCTCTGTCCCGTCTATCGCTTCGTGCGCTCCCAGGTCCCGGGTGATGCCGCCGCCGAGGACGTGACCGCGCAGGTGTTCTTCAAGGCGTTGTCGTCGGCGGCCTCTTTCCGGGCCGAGGGCTCCTATCAGAGCTGGCTCTATCGTATCGCCCACAACTCGATCTCGTCTTGGCGCAGCGCCCGCGACAAGGGGTTCATCGTCCTGGACGAGGTGCCCGAGTCGATTGATCCTGAGCCCTCCCCGGTGGTCGTCGCCATCGCCCAGGAGCAGAGCAGCATGGTGCGCGAGACCGTCGAGCAGCTCCCTCCCGCCCAGCGCGAGGTCGTTGCGCTGCGCTATTTGGAGGACTTCAGCATCGAGGAAATAGCAGGCATCACGAGGCGGACGCGTGGTGCCGTCCGAATCCTCTTGCATCGGGCGCGCTCGAGGCTCCGCAAAGACCTCGAAGGACAAGACCTCGAGGGACAAGACCTCGAGGGAAAGGAATTGGCATGACGGTTTCCATCGAGCAGGCCGTGATCTCCACTTGGGCCTACTCTCCACGCCCGGCCTTTTCCGCCGAGCTTCTCGGCGCGCTGCGTCGAGCCGCGGGGCTGCGGCTCGTTCCCCCTACCGCATCGGGGCACGACCGCTGGGTCCTGGCGGGCTCGATTGCGGGCGTGGCGACCGCGGCGAGCGCCGCGGTCTACGGCTTCGTCAAGATCAACCGCAAAGGCAGCGCAGGCAGCGCAGCATGAGAGCAGGGCTGTTCCCGGGTCAGGGGATTCGGGCCAAGACCGTCCTCGAGTCCCTGCCCAAGAGCCACGCTCTATTGGCGTCGGCTTCGGAGTTGCTCGGCTACGACCTGTTCAAGAGGGTGGAGGTAGCCGCACGGCGCAAGGGCGCCACCCTCCCCACGGCCGTGGCTCAGCCCGCGATCTTCGTGGCCGGAATGATCTCGTTCTCTTACGACTCGGCGGGCTGGGACTTCTTCTGCGGCCACAGCCTCGGCGAGTACACGGCCCTGACGGCGGCGGGAACGTTCGGCTTCGAGGACGCCCTCGGAATCATTCGCATCCGGGCCGAAGGCATGGAGCGGGCCGGGCGGGTGGCGCCTGGAAGCATGGCGGCGGTCCTGGGGCTCGACCTGGAGAAGGTCTCAGACATCGCCCAGAGGACGGGCGTGGTAGTCGCTAACGACAACTCGCCAGGCCAAGTCGTGCTGGCCGCCCCCGAGCCGGCCCTGGCCGCGGCCGCGGCAGAGGTCCGAGCCGCCGGCGCTCGCTCGGTGCTGCTCGACGTTTCGGGCGCTTTTCATACCGATGCCATGGGCTCGGCCGGTCCGGCCCTGGCCCGGGCGCTCGAAGAGGCCGAGATCAGGACTCCCGAGGTCCCGGTCGTGTCGAACGTCTTGGCTCGTCCTTACACGGATGCCGCCGAGATCAAGGAGCTGCTCGTGGCACAGCTCACCCGCCCCGTTCGCTTCAGGGAGTCGATCGAATGGCTCGTGGAGCAGGACGTCGAGGACTTTACGGACTTCGGCCCCGGCCGCGTGGTCGCAGGACTGGCGCAGAGGTGCCGGCGAGCAGCTCGTAGCACGGAGGTGGCAGCTCATGCTTGATACTCGGGTTCTGGTAGAGAACTCGTTCGCCGGTACCGAGACCGAGGCCATCTCGGAGCGACTCGTGGTCGCCCCCGCAAGCGGACGTTTTCACGCCCTGTCGTCCGAGCACCTGGCCGTGTCGGGGGAGTGGGTCGAGCCGGGCACGGTGCTCGGTGTGGTGGAGGCTCACGGCCACCGGGTGCCTGTGTGTTCCCCGTTCCGGGGATGGGTCAAAGGCATGCTGGCGCTCCAGAGTCAGCCCGTCAAGCAGGGCGACGCGCTGTTCTGGATCCGCAGCCATTAACTTGTCTTGGTGAGCCGGGCGGAGACTGAAGAGCTCGAGCGGGTCAGCTGATGGGGGCGGCCATCACGGGGTGGGGGATCGCCCTGCCCGAGCGTGAGCTCCATAACGCCGAGCTCGCCCGGCGCCTGGACGTTACCGAAGAGTGGATCCTCGAGCGCACCGGGATCAATAGTCGCCACGTAGCCGCCTCCACCGACTCGGCATCATCGCTCAGCACCGAGGCCGGCCGAGCGGCTTTGACGCGCGCTGGGCTCGAAGCCTCCCAGCTCGACATGGTGATCGTGGCGACCTCGACCCCGGACGAACAGATGCCCGCCACCGCGTCGCTGGTGCAGCACGCGCTCGGCGCTTCGGGCGCCGGCGCCTTCGACCTCAATGCCGCGTGCTCCGGGTTTCTCGTGGCGTTGGCGCAGGCGGGCGCCCTCGTCACCTCGGGGATGGCGCAGCGGGTGCTGGTGTGCGGCGCCGATCTGCTAACTCGCGTGCTCGACTACGACGACCCTCGCAGCTGCATCCTGTTCGGCGACGGAGCCGGGGCGGTCGTGCTCGAGAGCGCGCCCGGCATCGCCTTCGGGCCCTTCCGCATCGTTTCCGACGGCTCCAAGGAGCCTCTCCTGCGCATCCCGGCGGACGACGGTCATCTCCGCATGAAGGGCAGAGAGGTCTACCGGCACGCGATTGCTTCGATGTCCGCGGCGGTAAAGGAGATCCTTGTCGAGGCGGGCCTCTCGGTTTCAGACATCGACTTGCTCGTCGCTCATCAGGCCAACGCCCGCATCGTCGAGGCGGTCGCGCTGCGGCTCGGGCTCGACCCCGCCCGGGCGATGCTCAACATCAGCCGCCTCGGGAATACTTCCGCGGCCTCGATTCCGCTGGCGCTGGCGGAGGCGGTCGAGACGGGCAAGCTGCACGATTCGGATCTGGTCGTGCTCACAGCCTTCGGCGCCGGTTTCGTGTGGGGGGCGGGGATCGTCCGTTGGGCGGCGCCGGTCGCGCCTCACGCGGACGAGGAGCTCGTGGTTCGGAGCGAAATCAGCGCCAACACCGAGAGCGACCCTGCGCGCCAGATTGAATCCCAATTCCGACCTCGGCGGAGCCGTGGGCAAGGCGCGAGGAGTCGAGCGTACCTGGAGGTACGTGAGCGACAAGCAACGCAGCCATCGGTGATGCAGGGTCGTTCGAATGTGACGGTGATTTCCGCGACGGGGCACTGGATGGCGCGAGGTGCTCATGACTGAGCGGGTTGCGCTCGTGACGGGGGCCGGGCGCGGCATCGGGCGCGCCATCGCCCTCGAGCTTGCCGGCCGCGGCTACGACATCGGTATCAACTACCTGTCGAACGCGGACGAGGCCAAGCAGACTCTGCGTCTGGTGGAGGAGAAAGGGCGCAGCGGTATCTGTCTGCAGGCCGACGTCGGTGAGGGTTCCGATGTCGAACGCTGCTTCGGAGAAATGAAGGATGCGCTCGGCAGTGTTTCGGTGTTGGTCAACAACGCCGGTACGCGCCACGACGGGCTCGCCCTGTCGTTGAGTTTCGACGCTTGGGACCGGGTTATCAAGACCAACCTTTATGGAACCTTCAGCTGCTGTCGCCAGGCTTTGCGGCCGATGGTGAGGGCGCGCTTCGGGCGCATCGTCAACATCACATCGACCGCAGGCCTCAGAGGAAGTCCCGGACAAGTCAACTACTCGGCCGCCAAGGCCGGCGTTGTCGGGCTGACCCGCACGCTCGCCAAGGAAGTGGCGGCCAAAGGCATCACCGTCAATGCAGTCGCACCGGGTCTGATCGACACCGACCTCACCAGCAATCTCTCGGACAAGCAGCGTGATCAGCTGGTGTCTTTCATCCCGCAGAAGAAGTCCGGCGTACCTCAGGACATCGCCGCTCTGGTCGGTTTTCTTTGTTCGGACGAGGCCCATTTCATCACCGGAGCAGTGCTGGTGGCCGACGGCGGAATGATCTGTTAACGCACACTTTGTTTTAAGGGCAGCACAGCAAGAAGCAGGACAACTAGAAGCAGGACAAGAGGAAAGGAGCAAGGCAAATGGCAGAGAAGCGAGAGGAAATACTCGCCATCGTCAAGGAGCAACTACAGGAGCGTGGCATCGACACGGCAGAGGTAACGGCCGACTCCCACCTCGCCAAGGACCTCGGCCTCGACTCGCTCGACGTCACCGAGCTGACGCTCGGTCTCGAAGAGCGCTTTGGCATCGAGATTCCCGACGAGGAGCTCGAGGACATCGGCACCGTGGGCGACGCCGTGACTCTCATCGAGAAGAAGCTCTCCGTAGGCGCATGACCGAGGTCGTCGTGACCGGGATCGGGCTCATTACCCCGATCGGAACCGGCACGGAGGATTTCTGGAGTGGCCTGCTCGAGGGCCGCTCCGGTACCGCCGAGATCAAGGCGTTCGATGCCTCAGACCTGCCGGTGCGAATTGCCGCGGAGCTGCCGGACTTCGATCCCACCGACTACATGTCGAAGCGCGACATCTCGCGCACCGACCGTTTTTCTCAGATAGCGGTCGGTGCGGCGAGCCTCGCGTGGGATGAAGCAGAGTGCTCAAAGCTCGATGTGGGGGCCGAGCGCATCGGCGTAATCATCGGCACGGGCATCGGCGGTCTTCCGACGATCGAGCGAGAGCACACCAACCTGATGAACTCGGGGCCGCGCCGGGTCAGCCCTTTCATGGTGCCCAAACTGATGCCCAACGCGGCGGCCGGCGCGGTCGCGATGAAGTTCTCACTCACGGGCCCCAATTATGCCCCTACATCTGCGTGCGCCAGCGGTGCTCACGCGGTGGGCGAAGCTTTTCGATACGTGCGCGACGGTCTTGCCGACGTCATGATCGCCGGCGGCACCGAGTCGGCCATTACTCCATTGTCGCTCGCCGCCTTCGCGCGCATGGGTGCGCTGTCGCGCCGCAACGACGATCCCCGCACCGCAAGCCGTCCCTTCGACGCGGGCCGCGACGGTTTCGTGTTCGGTGAGGGCGCGGGTGCGCTCGTGCTCGAGCGTAGAGAGGCGGCCGAAGCACGCGGCGTTCACATCTACGGCAGCATCACCGGTTACGGCGCCTCCGCAGACGCCTTCCACATCACCCAACCCGATCCCAAGGGGGCCGGGGCCGTGCTGGCGATGAAGTGGGCGCTAGCCGATGCGGATGTCTCTCCGGAAGAGGTCCACTACATCAACGCGCACGGGACCAGCACTCCCTACAACGACCGCGTCGAGACGATTGCGATCAAAGAGGCGTTCGGACCCGAGGCCAAGCGAGTGCCGGTGTCGTCGACGAAGTCGAACACCGGGCACCTGTTGGGGGCCGCGGGGGCGGTCGAGGCGGCGGTGTGTCTGTTGGCGTTGGAGCGTAAGACGATCCCTCCCACCATCAACTTGAGCGAGCACGATCCCGACTGCGACCTCGACTACGTGCCCGAGGGGCCGCGGAGCGCCGAGCTCGACTGCGCGCTCTCGAACTCGTTCGGCTTCGGCGGGCAGAACGCGTGCCTCGCGTTCCGTGCTAGGCATTGACGTTGTATCGATCGAGCGTGTCCGGCTGCTGCTGGAGTCGAGCCCCGGCTTAGAGAAACGTCTGTTCACCGCGGCCGAGCGCGCCTACTGCCACTCGCAGCGGGATCCCGCGCAGAGCTTCGCCGGCACACTGGCGGCGAAAGAAGCGGTGATAAAGGCGTTGCGCCTCGGCCCCCTCGTAGCGTGGGCGCGCCGCGTCGAGATAACGAGGGACCCTTCGGGGGCGCCGCACGCTCTCGTGGAAGGCCGAGGCGTTGAGGTCTCGATCTCGCACGACGCAGGCGTGGCGGTGGCGGCTGCCCTGGCCCTGCCCGGGCCGTACGCGCCGTAACCGCGGCGAGGCCGCCCGGCCCATGCGGTGGTAAATGTTCCTCGGTCCGCGTTTACCCACATTTTTTGGGGGGCAGACGTCCTCAGTCCGCTTTTTACCACCGCGGCTCGGTGGCTAGTCGGGGCACGACCTCCGTCCTCGACCCCTCGGACCACTCTGCCTGGGCCCCGACCCGCTCTGCCGGACGGTGGCTAAATGTCCTCGGTCCGCGTTTACCCACGGTTTGTGGGGGGCAGACGTCCTCAGTCCCTTATTACCACCGGATGCGTTTGGCTAATCGGTCGGTCTGAGCGGTCAAACGAGCAAAAGCGGGACGGTGAGATGGTCTTGCGCTGCTCGAGCCAGGCGTTGATCGCCGGTCACCAATGTTGCTCCGAGTCGTTCCGCTAAGGCGACGTAGGTCGCTTCGTAGGCGGAGAAGTTAGCGCGAAGGCTGAGGATTCGCGCCAGGAGGTGCTGATGGCCATGCCGACTCAGGGGGAGGTCGAGGTAGTCGGCCATAGCATCCTTGGCTCTTTCCTCGGACAAGATTCCGCGCAGGAGGAGGCGGCGAAGCGCGGAGGTGACTTCCACGTCACACAGGGCAGGGATGTGTAGCGACCCGCCGGGACTCCGGACGATATCGCTCACTGCCGCCGCTCGTCGTGATCCGATCAGGTATTCGACCGCGGCCGAGGCGTCGAGAACGCTTGTCAGGAAACCTCTCGTTTGGTGCGTTCTTCCCTGATGATGTCGGCGACCCGGATGTCGAGGTCGACTGAAGCCCTACTCTCGATGCGATCGAAGACCTCATCTGCCGGCGGCCGGGCGACCTCTCGCTCGAGAATCTCCTGCACGTAGTCGGTGAGCGTCTGTCCCCGGCGCTGTGCCCGCTTGCGCAGCTCTCGGTGAAGCCGTTCTGGGACATTTCGCACCTGGAGCATCTTGCTCATGAGGTAGAGTATTGCGCATGTGACTAACATGCGCAAGGTGGTCGGCTTCAAGCATTCAGCCGGTCGAGGAACATTTCGATCACCTCGTCGACGAGCCGCAACCACCGATCCCCCCCTGGGTCGTTCGCAACCTGCTGGTCGGCAATACCCGCCACCAGTGCCGTGAAGATGTCCATGTCCCTTTGTCGAGTGATGCCGGCGCCGGCAGCTAGATCCCGTCCCCGCTCAAGGAAGCGGAGCGCTACCGAGTACGACTCGGGAGAGGGCTCAAAGCCTGGGATCGGACGCTGGAACAACAGCTGGAAGCGGGTTGGGTCGGCCGCGCAGAACGCCACCACGGCGCGCGTGAACTCCTTCACGGCCTCCCCGGGGTGCTCGGAATAGGAGCGAGACGCGACCTCCGCCCACAACTGCTCGTTGCCTTGAGCGAACATTGCGTCGTAGAGATCGGCCTTCGAATCGAAATACGTGTACAGAGAAGGCTGACGCAGCCCGACACTCCTCGCCAGCTCCCCCAGCGATAGCCGTCCAAGCCCGTGCCGGCGGGCCAGTACCCACGCCTCTTCCAGGATCTTGCTCCTGCTCCGGGCGTGTCGGGCTGCGCGCGGATCCGTCCGATCCGCCACCGGTTCGCTAGGCATTCCGAATGCTCATAGTTTTCCTATTGACACGAGATTTACTATCGGTCATAGTTCATGCTATCAGGACGAAGCCCACGGCAGGGACAAGGTCCACAGGAAGAAGGAGAGTCGGATGCGAACAGCGGAAATCTCGAGCGAAGAGCGACGGCCGCAGGGGCAGGAGGAAGCCGTCTGGTTCCTCGGAGGTCTGCTGACCATCAAGGCCAGTGGCGAGAACACTCAGGGACAGGTGTGCGTGATCGAGCACGTTTGTCCCCGGGGGGTGGCTGCTCCACTACACCTCCACAGGCGCGAGGCCGAGTGGTTTTTCGTCGTGGACGGCCACGTCACCTTCACCGTGGGTGACGAGGTCATCTCTGCCGGCGCCGGAGCGTTCGCCTACGGTCCGCCCCAGGTCCCGCACACGTTCGTAGTGGACGGGGACGAAGGCGCGCGCTTCCTGCTCGTCGCCCAGCCGGCGGGCCTCGAGGGATTCATCCGCGAGCTGAGCGTCCCGGCGACCTCTCTTACGCTCCCACCGGCAAGCGTGGCAATGCCCTCGCCCCCAGAGATGATGGCTGTGGCGACGAAGTATGGGATCGAGATCCTCGGGCCACCCCCCGGACTCGACGGATGACGCTCTGAAAGGAGTGAGCTTTCGATGAGCTCGGTGCTGTTTTGCGTCGACGACGACCCGAATGCCCTGGCGGCATTGGAGCGCGATCTGCGACGCAGATACGGCAGCGACTATGAGGTGATTGCAGAGACGTCCGCGACGAGGTGCCTCGAGCGACTCACGGAGCTGAGCGAAGGGGGGATTGAAGTAGCGCTCGTGCTGGCCGACCAGTGGATGCCCGAGATGACGGGAATCGAGCTCCTCGAACGGACGCGCGCGCTGCATCCGTTCGTGAAGCGAGTGCTCATCATCGACGTCGGAGATGTCGGCGCGGAGCCTCACATCGCCAGGGCATTGACGCTTAACCACCTCGACTTCTACGTCGGCAAGCCGTGGGAGTCGCCCGAGGAGGAGCTTTACCCCATAACGGGTGAGGGTCTCCGACTGTGGGCGCACGGGCGACTGCCACGCTACGAGAAGGCGAAGATTGTGGGCGACCCCGCTTCGCCTCGGGCCCGAGATATCAAGGCCTTCCTCGACCGCAACAGCGTTGCGTGCGGGCTCTTCGCGCCCGATTCCGATGAGGGCAGTGAATTGTCGAGGCGCCACGGGATCGACGCCGCAACACTTCCAGCGCTCGTCCTCTTTGACGGGCGCGTTTTGCTAGACCCCTCGAATATCGACATTGCCGGCGGCCTGGGCGCGAAGACGAGCCCCGACGAGGGCCGCTACGACGTGACCATTCTCGGAAGCGGCCCTGCGGGACTTGCGGCAGCGGTCTACGCGGCGTCGGAGGGGCTTAGCACTGTGGTGCTCGAGCCGTCGGCGATAGGAGGTCAGGCCGGCACCAGCTCTAGGATCCGTAACTACCTCGGCTTTCCATGGGGCGTCACCGGCAAGGAGCTGGCCGAGCGTGCGAGCAGGCAGGCGCAGCAGTTTGGAGCGAGCTTCGTGATAACCCCCACTGCCACCGGACTGCACGCCGAAGGACGCGAGCGCATTGTCACGTTGTCGAGCGGTGATCAGATCCGGACCCAGACGGTCGTGATCGCCACCGGAGTCAGCTACCGCCGCCTGAAGGTGCCCGGCATCGAGCCACTGGTCGGTGCCGGAGTTTTTTATGGGGGCGTGGATGTAGAAGCTCGAGTGATGAAGGGCTTTGACGCCTTCGTGGTCGGAGGTGGGAATTCTGCGGGACAGGCGGCGGCTGCTCTCGCGGCGGCGGGCGCCGACGTGACGCTCGTGATCCGCGGCGACTCTTTCGCCGGCAGCATGTCTGCTTATCTGATCGAGCAGCTGGACAACGCTCCGAACGTAAAAGTGCTTCTGAGGACGGGGATCGCCGAGGTGCGCGGCGAGCAGCGGTTGGAAACCATTGTGCTGCAAGACTTGGAAAATGGGACGACCCGACCAGTCGATGCCGACGCTCTCTTCATATTCGTAGGCGGTGAGCCGCGCACGGAATGGCTGCCACACAGTGTTGCGAGGGATGTCTGGGGCTACGTGGTGACTGGGCGCGACCTCACAGAGGATCGCGATCTGCTCGGACGCTGGCCGTTAACGCGAAGCCCTTCCCTCCTCGAAACCAGCATGCCGGGCGTATTCGCCGCAGGCGATGTCCGGCACCGTTCAATCAAGCGCGTGGCCGCAGCGGTGGGCGAGGGATCTACCGCTATTCTGCTTGTGCACGAATATCTGGATCATCTCTAGGAAACTTCGCGGACAGAACTCATGCGCCGGGCGGCGCATAGAGTTCGAGCTGGATGTTATCCGGATCCCGAAAGACGAGGATCGAACCAAAAGGAGTTTCGGCGATCGGGGACTGCGTGAGCGGACGGTCCGCTGCCTCCGCCCTCTTGACACCCGCCTTCTCGAGTCGGTCCTGCCACGCCTCCAGGTCCGATCGCGAATCCACCATGAACCCGACATGGTCTAGTCCCGTGCGCGTCTCAGTGAATGCTTCGCCCTGATTGTCGTCGTGTCGATGCAGCACGATGACCAAGTGCCAATCGTCGTCGGCCAGAAGCTTGCTCGTGCCTCCCTGGTGCGGTGCTTCGAACTGGAAACCGATCGCGAACACCTTCTCGTACCAGGGGATGCTCTTCTCGAGATTGGTCACCGTCAACGCAATGTGATGCAGAACAGGGCTACTCGCGCTCAACAAAGGCTCCTCTTTGGTTCGGTTGATCCGGCGTCGCAGGCTACCATCGCGAGCTCCACGCCCCTTACTTCGTGACCGCGTGGCCCCCGAACTCTTTGCGTAGCGCCGCCAGCACACGCGCCTGGAAAGAGTTCGGTTGACGGGACGAGAAGCGCGCGAACAGCGCTGCTGATATGGCCGGCATCGGCACCGCGTGATCAACCGCCGCCTGCACCGTCCAGCGCCCCTCGCCCGAGTCCTCGACCACTCCCTTCAGCGACTCCAGGCCCGGGTCTTGCGACAGCGCGTGGGCGGCGAGGTCGAGCAGCCACGAGCGGACCACGCTGCCGTGCCTCCACACCTCTGCCACCTGAGCGAGATCGATGTCGAAATCGGACTGCGCGAGCAGGTCGAAGCCCTCGGCGTAGGCCTGCATCAGCCCGTACTCGATTCCGTTGTGGACCATCTTCGTGAAGTGTCCGGCGCCGCTGTTGCCGACGTGGGCGTAGCCGTTCTCGGGAGCAAGGGTCACAAAGATCGGCTCGAGGCGCGCGATGGGCTCGGCAGCTCCGCCGACCATGAGGCAGAAGCCCTCAGTCAGGCCCCATATACCGCCCGAGGTTCCGGAATCGAGAAGATGGATGCCCTTGTCCGCCAGCTCTCTTGCCCGTCGCTGCGTGTCGATGTAGCGAGAGTTTCCTCCGTCGATGATCACGTCGTCCTCGTCGAGCAGCTCTGCAAGCGCGGCGATGGTGTCTTCGGTGGTGGCGCCAGAGGGGACCATGACCCACACCGCGCGCGGCCCGTCCAGCTCGCGTAAGAAGTCCTGGAGTGAGGGGGCCGCGGTGGCCCCTTCGGACGCCACCTTGTCGATCGCATCCGGGCTCACGTCGTGGGCGACGACCTCGTGTCCTCCGCGAAGAAGTCGCAGCGTCATGTTCGACCCCATGCGCCCGAGCCCGACCATTCCTATCCTCATGGTCGAGGTCCGTCCATGTACGGGTAGCGGTAGTCGGTCGGCGGCACGAACGTCTCCTTGATGGTTCGAGGGCTGACCCAACGGATGAGGTTCCAGATCGAGCCGGCCTTGTCGTTCGTTCCCGAACGCCGGGCGCCGCCGAATGGCTGTTGGCCCACCACGGCCCCCGTCGGTTTGTCGTTGACATAGAAGTTTCCCGCCGCGTAGCGAAGTCGCGCTCGCGCTTCGGCCACCGCTTCTTGCTCGGTCGCGAACACCGCCCCCGTGAGCGCGTAGGGACTCGTTTCGTCGACGAGTTCGAGCGTCTGCTCGTAGTCCTTCTCGGGATAGACGAAGGCGGTGACGATGGGCCCGAAAAGCTCCTCTCTCAGCAGCTTCGCGTGAGGGTCGCGCGTTTCGACCACCGTGGGCGATACGAAGTAACCGCGAGAGTCGTCCGTTTCTCCACCGGCAACTAACTCGACATCACTCGACGACTTCGCTTCTTGCAGCGCATCTGAGTGCTTGGCGAAAGCACGTTCGTCGATCACCGCGCCCATGAAGTTGTTGAAGTCAGAGACGTCGCCCATCTTGATGTCCGGCACCTCATCTGAGAGGCGCCCTTTCAGGGACGCCCACAGGTTGGAGGGCACGTAGACGCGCGACGCAGCTGAGCACTTCTGTCCCTGATACTCGAACGCTCCTCTCAGGATCGCGGCCGCGAGAGCGTCCACCGACGCGCTTCTGTGGGCCACGATGAAGTCCTTGCCCCCGGTCTCGCCCACGATACGAGGGAAGCTCTTGTAACTGGATATGTTGGCTCCTACCTGGCCCCACATCCAGTCGAACGTCTTAGTCGAGCCGGTAAAATGGATGCCACCGAGGTCGGGATGTGACAGAGCTGCCTCGCCGAGCTCCGGCCCGGGACCGTGCACGAGATTGATTACGCCGGCGGGGAGCCCGGCAGCTTCCAGCAGCTTCATCGTGTAATGAGCAGAAAGCGATTGCGTCAACGACGGCTTCCACACGACCGCGTTTCCCATGAGGGCGGGTGCAGTCGCCAGGTTGGCTGCAATCGATGTGAAGTTGAAGGGCGTGACCGCGAACACGAAACCCTCGAGGGGACGGTAGTCCATCTGGTTCCACGTGCCGGGGCCCGACAGCGGCTGTTCCTGGTAGATGCGATGCGCGTAATCGATGTTGAAACGCCAAAAGTCGATCAGCTCGCAGGCAGCATCGATCTCGGCCTGATGCACGGTCTTCGATTGCCCCAACATGGTCGAAGCGTTGATCGTGTCTCGCCACGGCCCGGCCAGCAGCTCCGAGGCGCGCAGGAAGATCGCGGCCCGCTCGGCCAGCGCCGTGCTCGCCCACTCCTGCTTTGCTTTTGCTGCCGCCTCGATCGCATCGCCGAGGTGTTGGGCGCTGCTCTGATGGACATCGGCGAGGACGTGTTTTCGGTCGTGTGGTGCAACCGCCTCGTAGAGATCGCCGCTCGAAACCTCCCTGCCCCCGATGACCATAGGGATCTCGATGCGCTCGCCGGACATCGCCTCGAGGCGCGCCTGCAGGGACCTACGCTCCGGCGAGCTCGGAGCGTAGTCCTTGACGGGCTCGTTGCGGGCGGGCGGCGGGGTCGGGTGAGAGAAGTCTCCGGCGGCCATTGGCGGCGCCTCCTTTTGGCTTGGGTATGGCTTTCACCTCACCGTAACCGCGCTCGCCGCCCCTTGCCGTGCGAGGTTCGGCTGCTCTGCATGCTGGTAGGAAGAGTGGATGAGTTCGACGGCGCCGGTGCTGCGTGCCGAGCGGCTGGGCCGCAGGGTCGGCGACTTGCACATAGTGAAGGACATCTCGTTCGAGCTGTGGGCCGGCGACTTACTGGCGGTGACGGGTCCCAGCGGCTCCGGAAAGTCCTCCCTCCTGCGCCTCTTGAACCGGCTCGATGAGCCCACGGAGGGAACGGTTCATGTCGGGGGCCGCGATTATCGGGCCATGGCCCCACGGGAGCTCAGGCGCCGTGTGGGCATGGTGTCGCAGAGGCCGTTTCTGTTTCCGGGATCCGTGGCTCACAATGTTGCCTTCGGTCCCGACCAGCGGGGCGAGCAGGTCGCGGAAGGCCTCGTCGCCGGCTTGCTCGGGCGGGTGGGGCTCGCCGGTTACGAGGACCGCGACGTGGGTCATCTCTCGGGCGGAGAGGCTCAACGAGTGTCGCTGGCGCGAACCCTGGCCAACTCGCCCGAGGTGCTGCTGCTCGACGAGCCGACCTCTGCCCTGGACGAAAGAGCCGTGCTGGACGTCGAGCGGCTGATCTGTAGCGTGCTCGACGAGCCGGGGCTCTCAGGAATCGTAGTGACTCACGATCGCGACCAGGCCGCCCGCATGGCGAACCGGGTGATGATCGTGGAGAGGGGAGAGATGGTGCGGATCGGGCCCACAGAGGAGGTTCTTCGTGCTTGATCAGTTCTTCGAGGAGGGAGTCGCTTTGGGACTGGCGCAGGCCGGGGCGGTGTCCGTCCTGGTGCTGGCCACGGTGCTCGTGGCGAGGCGGCAAGGGATCCACTTGGAGCGGGAGTCCTCGGTGGCGATGGTTAGGGGCCTGGTGCAGATCGTGGTCGTGGGTTCGGTGCTCGTGCTCCTTCTGCGGGGGCCACAGTGGACGAGCGTCCTGGTGCTCGCGGGGATGATGATCGCCGGCGCCACGATCGCCGCTCGGCGGGCTCGAGGAATACCGGGGGCGTTCTCTATCTCTCTGTACGGCATCGCCTTTGGCTCGGGAGTGGTCATCGCCGGCATGACCTTCCTGGGGGTGATCGAGGCCGGCATCTCCTTTCTGGTCCCCGTCGGAAGCATGGTCATCGCCAGCGCCATGAGGACGAGCTCGCTTGCTCTCGACCGCTTTCACTCGGAGGTCACCGGCCACACGGGAGAGGTGGAGACGAAGCTGTCTCTCGGCGTGGCGCCCGCCGCGGTCGTCTCTCCCTACGTGGAGACGGCGGTGACGGCGAGTCTCATCCCCCACATCGATTCTCTGAGCTCTCTTGGGATCGTGTGGATACCGGGCCTGATGGCGGGCATGGTTCTGGCCGGCACGGACCCCGTCTACGCTGCCGTCTATCAGTTTGCGGTGATCGCTATGATCCTGGGCGCGAGCGGCCTCACGTCGCTGGTGACCACGCTGCTGATTCGCCAGCGTGCGTTCTCGGCGGCCGAGCAACTCGTCCTGCGAGCCGAGGCCGGATGACACCCAAAAAGGAGCCGACCATGTTCATCGACTGGATTGCAATCGACTGTCATGACCCGCGCCTCCTGGCCCGATTCTGGTCCGAGGCACTCGGCTACCGGGTGCTCGAGGATGACGACCCCGACGAGGTCTTGATCGTCCCCCCGGCCCCCACTCCCGGCCCCCGCTTCCTCTTCCTGAAGGTGCCCGAGGGAAAAATCGTCAAGAACCGCATCCATCTCGACCTGCGCTCAGCCGATCAGGAGGCTGAGGTCGAGCGGCTGATCGCACTGGGGGCCGAGCCCGTCGACATCGGCCAGGGAGAGGTCACCTGGGTAGTGCTCGCCGATCCCGAGGGCAACGAGTTCTGCATCCTGAGCGACCTGAGCGACGAGGACCGGGCCGAGCGGGAGGCCGAGGGCATCCTCTGAGCCCGCTGCCCCGGGAGTCCCTCCAGGTAGTCGATCGCGCTCTGAGCGCTCTGGAGTCCCGATTCCGTACCCAGGCGCGCTCTGCGCGCGTTTGAATACCGGCCCATATCGGAGCCGAGCCCGGGCCGCGCCTTAGAGGTCCTCGACCGCGATCGTGTGCTGCTCCTTCGGCCCGTGCACGCCCTGCACCAGGATGTTCTCGATGTCCCCGGTCTTGCTCGGCCCCGTGACCAGGACCAGGTTCGAGGGCCGCTTTGGCAGAGCGGCGATCTCCTTGAACAGCGCCGCCACGGTGTCGACCATGCGGGACGCCGCCGCCACGGCAACGTGGACGGTGGGCAGCAGGCTCGGCGCTCGGCCCCCTGGGGCCGCCGAGGTCACCACCACGGTGCCGGTCTCGGCGACCGCCCACAGGGCTCCGGTCACTCCGACGTCGGCCGCCTCGGCAGGGTCGCGCCCCCCCTCCGGCCACCACGACACGGTCGCCCCCACGCCCTCGATGACCTGATCGAGGTCCGGGGGCAGGGGTTCCTCTCGAGTCAGGAGCACCCGGGAGGCGCCGTAGGAGGCAACGATCTCGGCGACGGTCGAAGACAGACGAGCCCGCAGACAGCGGTGGGCGTGCCCGTGCACGGCTTCAAGCTCGGTTGCGAAGCGCTCCAGGGGATCCTCGATGACTGGAGCCCAGTCCGGGGGGATGGAGACCGGCGTTCTGGTGCCGCCCTCGAGCTTCGATCGGATGGTGTCGAGGAACTGCTTCTGGGAGGTCACGGCCGAGGCCTGCGCCTGCCGCCCGGGAACCCCGGAAAATGGCGGCCCTTCGTCCAGCGACTCATCAGTGGAAGGTAGAGCCGGCGCAGCGGCCGGCCCCCGGTCACGCGCCCAAGGACCCTCCCTGCGCGCTTGGTCAGCGCGAAGCCCCACTGTTTCGACCACGCCAGCGACCATGCCTTGTAGGCGGCCCGCTCGGTCGCGCTCGCATGGGGTGCGAAGTCCTGACGGATGTAGAGGAGGAGATCGTGCAGAGGGATCTTTACCGGACATACCGAGGTGCAGGCGCCGCACAGCGTCGATGCGTGTGCCAGCTCTCCCGCATTTTCGACGCCCTTCAGAAGAGGCGTGATTACGGCGCCGATCGGCCCCGAGTAGACGGGGTCGTAGGCGTAGCCAGATACTTGACGGAACACGGGGCAGATGTTGAGGCACGCGCCACAGCGGATGCATCGCAGCGCGCTCTGATAGCGAGTGCCGAGCAGGTTCGAGCGGTTGTTGTCGATGATGACGAGGTGACTTTCGGTGGGCCCGTCGACCTCCGCAGAACGCTTGGGCCCGTGCAACAGCGAGGTGTACTGGCTCAGCTTCTGGCCGGTGTTGCCGCGGCCCAAGAGGGACAGGATGACCGCAAGCTGGTCGAAGTCCCACACCACCCGCTCCATGCCCATGACCGCGACGTGAACCGGGGGCATGGAAGTGCAGAGCCGCCCGTTGCCTTCGTTGGTAACGAGACACAATGTGCCTTCGTCGGCCACCGCCATATTGACCCCTGAGATCCCCACTCCCGCAGACAAGAAGCTGGGGCGTTGCCGTTTGCGAGCGAACTCGGTCAAGACATCGGCGTCGTTCTCGAGCCGCTCGCCGCCGGTGAGCGAGAACAGGTCTGTGACCTGTTCCTTGGACTTGTGCACCGAGGGAGCAACGATGTGGCTCGGCGGCTCGCCGGCGAGCTGCACTATGTACTGGCCGAGGTCGGTCTCGATGGGCTCGATGCCGGCTTCAGTCAGGGCTTCGTTCAATCCGATCTCTTCGGTCACCATCGACTTCGACTTGACGGCCTCGGTGGCACCGCTCTTCTTGGCGACCGACACCACGTAGGACGCGGCTTCCTCAGCCGTCTGCGCGAAGAAGATCTTGCCGCCGGCCTCGGTCCAAGTCTCGGCGAGGCGCTCGAGATGCTGATCCAGATGCGAGATGTTGAAGTCCCTGACTTGAGCGCCCAGCTCGCGCACTGCTTCGGGATCTCTCAACGACGTCATGCTGCGGGTCCGGCCCGAGGCGTTGCGGTCTACCGCGAGTCCCACGATCGCGCGCATTTCGCTGTCCTCGAGGGACACGCGCGCCCGTTCCTCGAACGGCTTGGTGTAGTCGTATGCCTCGGTCATGAGATCGTTTGCGGCATCGCTTCGTCGAGCACTTCTGCGATGTAGCGGCAGGAGAAGTCGACCGACCGAGCGCGCGCCCGCCCGCATATCTGCATCAGGCAGCCGAGGTCGGAAGCGACGAGCTCCTCGGCCTCGTGCTCCGAGACATCGTCGACCTTCTCATCGGCCATCGCAGCCGACAGCTCCGGAAAGCGAATCGAGAAGGTGCCGCCGAAGCCGCAGCAGCGATCCTGGGCCGCAAGGTCCTTGAGCTCGAGGCCCTCGACCGCCGCCAGAAGCTGGCGCGGCTCGTCCGAGATGCCGAGCCCGCGCAGCATGTGGCAGGAGTCGTGGTAGGCGACGCGCCGGGGCCGCGCAGTCTTGAGGGGGCCGAGGCCGTCCACGCCCAGCTCTCCCGCGACGTAGGAGCTGAACTCGTGTGTCCTCTGCGCCACTCGTTCGGCTTCCGCGGCGCGCGGCGTCCCCTCGAACAGCTCGACCCAGTAATGAGAAACCATGGAGGTACACGAGCCCGAGCACGCCACAATCTCGTCTGCGTCGGCGAGCGCATCCAGGGCTCGCTCCGCGACCCGTCGGGCATCCTTTACGTGCCCCGAGTTCCACGCCGGCTGTCCGCAGCAGAGGTCCTCCACCACGGACGTCACGGTCGCGCCGCCCGCTTCGAGGACGCGCTCGGCCGCCGCCGACGCTCCCGGAAAAAGCAACGTGCCGAGGCAGGTGGGGAACAGGGTCACTCGCCGGGGCCTGTCCGGGTTAGAGGGCATCGAGCGATGATAGTGCGGCCTAGGCCGCCCCGCGAGCCCCAATGTCCCTGCCCCCAACGCGGCTCTTTGCTACATAGGGGGCGGATTCCGCACGTTTTGTGGCACAAAGCCACGTTAGGGGCGGGTCCGAGGGCCGCTGGACTGGTGGTCGGGCGTCCCGGCGACGCGGACTACAGCGGCAGCCACACCAGGCAGGGCGCCCCCTTCCGCACCGCCCGGGCCGCCTTTTCGTAGCGGCGGGCCGACAGGCTCGTGCGCTGGGGCCCGAACACGAGCAGCCCGGGCGCCCGCTCGTTCGCCAGCTGGAGGAGCGCCGTGATCGGGCGGGGGCTGCGCACCCGCAGGCGCTCGACCCGCACCCCGAGGGAGTGCGCCAGCTCCGCCGGCGCCCGAATAGCCTTGGACACCTCGGGAGTGAACTCGTCGAGGCTGTCGTAGCCGAGCCTTACCGAGAGGGGGAGGGGCTCGAGCCGGGTGATGTTCGCCACGATGAGGACCTGCCCCGACTCCAGGGCGGAGTCGACCGCGAAGGCGCCGGCGGCCTCGTCGAAGGGAACGCCGAGGGTCGCCAGCAGCACCGGATGGCCGCCCTGTTTCTCCACGGCAGCCGGCGCAGTCTCCGCCGGCCTTGTCGTGGGAGTCGTCGTCATTCCGGCCTCAGCTGCCAGGTCGGAAGGCTGCGAGCCCGGACACGGACGCGCCGCCGCCAGCGCGGCATGTAGAAGATGGAGAACACCCCCGCCAGGACGATGCCCAGAGGAAAGACACGGGCGCCCAAGAATCGTCCCAGGACGAGCATCACGGCCGCCATCACCAGCGCCGCAGTTATCACGTTGAGGCGGTAGCGGCGCATCTCGCGGATGATGCCCCAGTACTCTTCGGAGGGGATCTGATTGGTGTCCCACTTGCGATTGCATTGGGGGCATTGCCAGCGCTCGCCGTAGGGGAGGTAGGCGATCTCGCCGCAATCGCATCGGACGGTGATCGGCGGTCCGCGCATGGCCGAATTGTAGCCGGGGCTTGTGGATGTTCCTCCCAGCCCTCGGCCGAAAGCAACCCAACCACAGCGGCCATAGGTTACGATTCGGCCAAGCACGGCGCCTGGGGGCAGGGGCCCATCACAGATGGAGGTGTTACGTGGCTGAAGCAGCCATCCAAGACAGGTGGGCGGCAGCTGCTCAAGTTCTCAGAATGGAGGTGTCACGTGGCTGAAGCAGCCATCGAAGAACGGCAGCTGCTCAAGTCTCTCAACTGGTGGGACGGGTTCGTAATTGCGCTGTGCAACCCTGGCTTTCTAGTCGCCTCACTGGGCTACACTCTCGCCACCATCGGAGCGCTCGGATCGGTGATCCTTTGGGGCATCTCGGCAGTGGTGGCGCTGCTCCAGAACTACATCTACTCTGAGAGCGCCGCGATGTTCCCCGACAAGCCCGGTGGCATTGCAATGTACGCTCACGAGGGTTGGCGCAAATACTTTTCCTTGTTCGGCCCCATAGCCGCGTTCGGCTACTGGATCGGATGGTCGGTTGTCCTGTCCATCTTCGGCAACCTCATCGGCGGTCTGATCGCGGCACGCTGGTTTTCCGGCTCGCCGATTGGTGGGCCCTCGCCCAGCGAGGACGGCGGCTACTTCGACCTCGGCCCGGTGGACATCGGACTGCCTCAACTCCTCGGTATCGCCTTGATCCTTGCGGTCTGGTTGATCAATATCTTCGGCGTCAAGCCGTCGCTTCTCATCGGCTACATCACAGGGGCGCTGCTGGTGATCCCTCTGGCCATCTTCATCGTTTTTCCGTACTTCACGGGCGACTGGAAAAGCTCCAACGTCGAGTATCTGCCGGTCGAGGGATTCAGCACCGTGTCGGTCGCGCTGATGTGGCTGTTCATCATGTGCTGGTCCGCCTATGGGGTAGAGGTCTGTGCCAGCTTCGCACCCGAATACCACGACACCAAGCGAGACACGGCGCTGGCATTGCGCTCTGCGGGAATGTTCTCGCTGTTCGTGTACGTGCTGTTGCCGTTGGGCTTGGGAGGCGTGGTCGGTAACGCAGGGGACGCAGGGCCCTATTACGTGGCCGCATTCACCGAGGTCGCCGGCAGCGGGCTCGGTGGGATTGCGCTCATCCTGCTGATTGCGAGCCTGATCCTGTCCATGAACACCGCAACCGCCGACGGCGGAAGGGCTCTTTACGGCATCTCCCGCGACGGTATGACGGTCAAATGGCTCTACCACCTGAACAAGTTCCACGTGCCGGCGCGAGCGATGACGGTTGACGTGGTCGTCAACGTTCTCTTGATCCTGTTCATCGCCAGCAACCTGGCAATCCTCTACCTGTCGAACATCGGCTACGTGTTCGCTCACGTGGTGGCGCTGACAGGCTTCCTGTTGCTGCGCCGGGACCGGCCCGACTGGCCGCGCCCCATCAAGGTGGCGCCCGCATGGACCGTCATGGCCGGAGTCTTGGCGGCGTTCAACCTTCTGTTGGTGATCTGGGGGGTCACACAGCAGGAGCTCGCCGCCCTGCTCGGCGGCTACACGTTCAGTGACGCACCCTTCTTGATTGGGGTCGGCGTCCTCGTGCTGTCCGTGCTGCTGTTCTTCTACCGGCGGGCCGTCGAGGACAAGCAACCGATCACTTTCCGGGACAAGAACGTGCCGACCGTTCCCGACGAGCATCAGAGGGCTCTGCTGCAAGAGGCGTCGCGCCGGGGTTGAGCCCGCAAGCCGGCGAGAGATCGGACTGAGCGGTCATATAGGAGAAGTTGAGCGCCCGGCGCACGGGGCATAGTCTTGTAGTTCCGGCACGGACGGGGTCATGGAGGTGCAGAGTGGCGCAGAAGATGTGGGGCTCTGAGCCCTACTGGGGCTTGGGGTACGAGTGGGATCCCGAGTGGGTCCTGACCGATCGGCAAAAAGAGCTGCGTGACAAGCTGATCGAGCTGTGCGAGAAGGAGATGCGGGCCAATGCCAAACGGTCCGACGACGAGATCGAGTTTCCTCGCCGCAACCTCGAGCTGCTGGGTGAGCACGGCTTTCTCTCCCTGACGGTGCCGGAGGAGTTCGGTGGGCTCGGCGAGAATCACGTCGCCTACTCCATGACTTGTGAGACCATCGCTCGCTACGGTTGCGCCTCGACCGCCATGTGCTATGTAATGCATATCGGAGCGGTCAACGCGATCATGCTGCGCGCCACCGACGCGCTCGTGGACAAGTACATCCGGCCGCTCAACTCGGGCAAGCTGGGGACGCTGTCCTACTCCGACCCCGAAACCGGAAGCCACTTCTGGTACCCGATCTCATCTGGGGCCGAGCGCGTGAACGGTAATTTCAAGGTCAAGAAGAAAGCCTCCTGGACCACCTCGGCGGGATTCGCCGACTTCTATGTGGTCCAGACAACGAGTCCCGACTTCAAGGGCTACGACGACCTCTCCGTGTTCGTGGTCGACTCGGGAGACATCGAGTCGCGCCCCTCCACCTGGGACGCCCTCGGCCTGAGAGGCAACCAGTCCGGCCCCCTGGAGGTGCCGGGGGCCGAGATCTCTTCGGATCAAATCGTGGGGCCGGTCGGAGACGGTGCCACTTCCAACGACGAGTCTGTAGACCCCTGGTTCCTGATCGGTTCCTCCTCGGTGTGGAACGGCCTCGCCTTGGGCGCTATCGATATTGCCAAGCGCCACACCACTCGCAAGAGGCACGTGGACGTTGGCCTGCGCGTCGCCGACTATCCGACCATTCAGGACTACGTGGGCGAAGCGCTGATGGACACGAACGCCAGCCGCCTTTTCGTGTTCTCGGTGGCGCAGGCGTTGGACAACGAGACGGACAACAACACTCGCAAGCTCGAGCCCGGCGAGCTGGCGCGCGGCAACTACCTGCACTGGGTGTGGCAGATCAAGTTCATTGCGGCGAAGAACACCGCCCATGTGGTGGACAAGATGCTTCACTCGTGCGGCGGCTCCGCCTACAAGCGCGACATGGAGCTCGAGCGCTACCTGCGCGACGCCAAGGCCGGCTGGGTCATGGGCCCGACCAACGAGGTGCTGAGGCAGTTCGTCGGCAAATCCGTGCTGCTCGGATTCGAGTCGCTCGACTACTGGAATCAGACCTACAACCGCCGGGCCGTCGAGAACGAGATCAAGAAGCTCGATTCGGCCGGAAAGCGCGAGCTCGCCGAGCAACTCAGGACGCAGGCCGAAGAGCAGGAGTCGAACGAGCCCGCCAAGACCAAGTGATGCACTAGATGACGCTCTCGACCGAACGCCCGGGCATGTTGGTGCCGGGCCTGCTGCCCCGGGACCCGTTCAAGGAGCGCTACTGGGTTTACCCGGCCAGCGTCACGGTGCTCTCGCTCGAGGCGGGCGACCGGCTCAGCGTGACCGACCCGGAGGGAGGACAGGGGGCCGAGCTGACGGTGCTGTCCGCAGACGGCGCCCACGACGGCTCGGCGATAGGCGCCAGGGCCGACGCCCCGGCGGCGGTGCTAAACGCACTGCTCGATTCCTCTGCAACAGGGGCACGCAGGGTGATCGCCACGCTCGCCAGCCGGGGCCTTCAGGCCTCGGAAGCTAGAGCGGTGCGGTTGTTCGGCGAATGGTCTGCCCCGGGCTCTTCCGAGTCCTTCGTTGCCGAGCGAGCCGCCCTCGTGATCCTCGCCTCTGCGCCCGGCTCGCTGGTCGTGGAGGGCGGCGTTCCCCCTTCCGATTTGCTGGTCGAGGTTACGCGTTCGGTGGCGCGCAGCTTCGGCGAGGTCGAGCTGCCCGCGCCGCTCGCCGAGCCGCGGCTCGACTTCAGGGTCGAGAGGGCCGCGGTCCTCAGCTACGAGGTCAAGGAAGGCGAGTACATCCAGGTCATCGACGTCGAAGGGCGTCAGTGCTCGGACTTCCTGGCTTTCCACCGAGGGCGTCTCGAGGACGGGGTCGAGCGCGGTCTCGATTCGACCACGACGCGTTCGCTGATGGGAAACGCCTATCCGCAGCCCGGCCTCTACGCCAAGTTCTACGACCAAGACATGAACCCCTTGATCGAGGTCGTGCGCGACACCGTTGGCCGCCACGACACCTTCTCGCTCGCCTGCACCTCGAAGTACTACGAGGACATGGGCTACTTCGGGCACATCAACTGCACCCAGAACTTCAACGAGCAGCTCGACACATATGCGATCGAGCCGCGCAAGGGATGGCCGGCGATCAACTTCTTCTTCAACACTGCCTTCTCGGACGACAACCAGTTGCTGGTCGACGAGCCCTGGTCCCGCCCCGGTGACTACGTCCTGCTCCGGGCGACCACCGATCTCGTATGTGCGTCGTCGTCGTGCCCCGATGACATCGATCCGGCCAACGGCTGGGACCCCACCGAGGTGCACGTGCGCGTCTATCCCGCCGAGCACAAGTTCAGCGCTGCGATTGCTCACCGCGTGACGCCTACGGCCGCTCCCAAGCTGACGAAGGAGACTGGGTTCCATCCCCGCATCGAGCAGCTCACGAGCCGCTTCGTCGACTACCGGGGCTACTGGCTGCCGACCTCGTTCAACAACCTCGGAGCGATCGACGAGTACTGGGCCTGTCGCGAGCACGCCGTCGTCATGGATCTTTCGCCGCTGCGCAAGTTCGAGGTGCTGGGACCCGACGCCGAGGCGCTCATGCAGGCCACCGTTACGCGCGACGTTCGTCGGTTGTCCGACGGCAAGGTCGTGTACACGGCGATGTGCAACGACACCGGGGGCATGATCGACGACGCCACGATCTTCAGGCTGGGCCAGGACAACTTTAGATTCGTGGGCGGGGATGAGTACGACGGGGTGTGGCTGAAGGAGCAGGCCGAGCGCATGGGGATGCGGGCGTGGGTGAAGGACTCCACCGATCAGCTTCACAACATCGCAGTGCAGGGGCCCAAGAGCCGTGCCATCCTCGGCCCCCTGATTTGGACTGCGCCCACCCAGACTCCGTTCGAGGAGCTCAAGTGGTTCAGCTTTTCGGTCGCCCGAATCGGTGGCCCGCACGGGCTCCCGCTGGTCGTGTCCCGCACCGGCTACTCGGGCGAGCTCGGCTACGAGCTGTGGTGTCACCCCAAGGACGCGCCCGCGCTGTGGGATGCGGTGTGGGAGGCGGGCGAGCCGGCGGGCTTAAAGCCCCTCGGCCTCGACGCGCTCGACATCCTTCGTATCGAGGCGGGGCTCATCTTCGCCGGCTACGAGTTCGACGACCAGGTCGACCCGTTCGAGGCAGGCATTGGCTTCGCGGTGGGGCTCAAGACCGAGGACGACTTCATCGGCCGTGCCGCGCTCGAGGAGCGCAAGGCCCATCCTCAGCGCAAGCTCGTCGGACTCGAGCTCGAGGGTAACGAGCCCGCCGGTCACGGCGACTGCGTCCACGTCGGCCGTCAGCAGATCGGAGTTATCACCTCAGGCACCCGCTCGCCGATCCTGAAGAAGAACATCGCGTTGTGCAGGATGTCGGCGCGCTACTCGGAGATCGGGACCGGGGTCGAGGTCGGCAAGCTCGACGGCCATCAGAAGAGGCTCCCGGCGACCGTGGTCGGTTTTCCCTTCTACGACCCGGCCAAGGAGCGCCCCCGAGCCTGACCTCCGGGTTTCTCAGGTGGTCAAACGTCCTCGGTCCGCGTTTGAGCACCGAATTCCGGGGTCAATCGTCCTCAGTCCGCGTTTGACCACCGCGCCCGGCTCACGCCGGACCGATGCTCTGCTAGGGGCAGGCGGTCCCGGCACAAGCCTTGGCCTGGCTCAGCATGGCCTTCAACTTCGTCTTGTCCGGGTTGTTCTCTGGCCTGCCGTCGTGGAGCAGGTTTCTCAGCTGCCACGGATCTGAGCTCATGTCGTAGTACTCCTTGAATCTAACCGTCCCATCATCCCGATACCACTCGATGTATTGAAACTCGGGAGTGCGGAGGGATGCCCACTTCTGGTAACGATCGACGTTGCCGAGAAACTCCGTGAGGATCGATGTGCGAGAGCTTGTCCTCATGTCCCTTCCATCCACAATCGAGGCGTCGAAGGCCACATTGGCCATGCCAAGGAGTGTCGGCAACACGTCAATGTTGGCGCTGTAGCGGTTGTCCGTGCCGCCGGAGAAACCCGGCCCCCGAATGTAGGCGCCCACTCGGATCGAGGGATCGTAGGGGCGAACCTTCCTCGTCAGTCCGTGCTCTCCCCACAAGTAGCCGTTGTCTGAGAGAAACAGGATGATGGTGTTGTCGAGTTGGCCCGTCTCCTCAAGCGTGGCCAAGAGCTTGTCCCGCTGGTCGTAGACGGTTTGCAGAGCTCGTATTTGCTGCCGCCGGATGTATGCACCATCAGCCGTCGTGCGGTCCGATTCCCGAACAAGCAGAGGCTTGTCGCTTCTGTCCTTCTCCCGGGTAGCGGGGTTGCCTCCCCAATAGGAGACCGGCATGTCGGCATATTTCTCCTCGGGAGTGTATGGAAAGTGAGGGGCATAGGGTGCGACGGAGGCGTACCACGGGCCCTCTTGTCTGCGTATAAAGGCATCAGCCCGGTTGAAGGCGATGTTCGTGGAGTAGCCGGGCTTGGTGACGACGGCGCCGTTGTCGTTCCACGTGTCTCCGTAGTAGCCTGCGCCGTCGGTTCGGGTGGCGAGCAGAAGCCATTCGTCGAAGTGAGGCGGACCGTATTCGACCGGCCATTTGTTGATGAACTTACCGAACAGACCCGTTGAATAGCCAGCGTCATCGAGATAACCCTGAAGCGTCGGAGCCCCCAGGTCCACCGGATGATTCTGAGGCACGTTGTCGGTAACCCCATGGTTGTGGGAGTACTGGCCGGTCATGATGCTGGTGCGCGAGGGACAACATAAGGGGGTCGTGGCGAAGAAGTTGGGGAAATACGTTGCCCCTGGAAAGGGCTCGAGTGTGTCGATTCGCTGATCGTCGGTGATGATGATGAGGATGTTGGGCTTGGGCGGTTGCTGCGCCGCAGTCGTCTGGGCCGATAGAAGAAGTGAAGCGGTGATTCCAACTGCGAGCCAAACCTTCATCCTGATCTCTCCGTTAACTTGATGCTCGAGGATTATTTATCGGCTATTGAGCCCCTGGTTTGAGGGGAGGAGACTACGTAGTTCATACGAGTGGTCGACTCGTGCCGGGCACGCGGCCGTGATGAGCGGTGGTCAAACGTCCTCAGTCCGCGTTTGACCACCGAATTCGGGGGCCAGATGTCCTCAGTCCGCGTTTGACCACCGCGCCCAACTCGCACGGTTGCGGGAGGAGGCCGGCCGTCATTCGCCCAGGCGCCCCGCCAGGAACTCGATCATCGCCCGCGCCGCCTCCGAGTCGACTGCCAGCGCCTCCTTGAGCGCCTCTCTCGAGACCGCCGCGCAGCGCAGGTCGGTGTCCGCCACCACGCTCGCTCGGCGTAGATGCCCTTCGAGGACGGCCCCCTCGCCGAGAAGGCCGCTGTCGTTGTGGCGCTGCAGCATCCGGCCCCCTCGTTCCACCCGGACAGAGCCTTCGAGGATGACGAACAGCTCCTGCGCTTGCTCGCCCTCGGTGATCACCACGTCGCCCTCGGAGAAGGTGCGCTCGGTCCCCGCGGCGCGCAGCACCTCTAGAAGGTGGCCAGACGGAGAGGGCGGCGTGGCGGTGGGAAGCAGACCCTGGTAGCGGCCTTGGTGAAACAGCAGCGGCCGGCCGGTACCCCAGCGGGCGTGCTCGACCCGGCCCAGGAACAGCGCGTGATCGCCGCCCCAGTAGGTCTTCTCCACGCGCGCCACGAGATGCGCGATGGCGCCCTCGATCAGAGGCGTTGCGCGAATGAGCTCGAAGGTCGGGTCGGGCCCCGGCGCCTTCGGTCGTCCCGCGAAGCGGTCCGAGAGCCCGCCCTGGTCTTCTGAGAGGACGTTGACCCCGTAGGTCCGGCCGACGTGCAGCATGCGGTGCATCTTGGAGCGCCTGTCGACGCCGACCACGACCAGGGGCGGCTTCAGGGACACCGACATGAAGGCGTTTGCGGTCATGCCGTGTACCTGACCGCCTACCTCGGTGGTGATGATCGTGACTCCGGTGGCGAACATGCCGAGGATGCGCCTCAGCTCGAGCGAAGGGTCGGCGTCCGGATCGGCGCCGGTATCGAGGGCCTCGACCTCGGGGATGTCTTCGAACGGGTTCTCGGCGCTGGCATCGGGATGGCCGCCGACCCCCGAAACGGAGGGCACGGGAAGCTGGAACTCGGGCGGCCCGCCGTCGAACTCTTCGGGGGGCTCTGGCTGCTCCAGCCTCTTGTCGCTCATCCCTATCGCGTAGGAGCTAATGCCCGGCGGGGCGCTCCCAGCCGGCCAGGACCCGGGGCTTCCAGTTCTCCCCCACGGCCTCCGAGTTCTCCACCCACGGCCCCAGCAACGGCTGGCGAAACTTGGCGTTGGCCCGCTTGAGTTGGATGCCATAGGAATTGCCCGACAGCAGATGCGCCATCAGAACCTTGCGGGCGATCTCGTCCTCCCGGCCCTCGGGGATCGGGAAGTAGATGCGCAGGAAGGAGTTGGAGTAGCGGTCGAAGACCGCAGGCGTGCCCTCCTCCTCGAGCAGCGAGACGTCCTCGAGCCAGTTCAGGTCCTTGCCGGGGGTCGCCGCCTCGAGGTCGATGTCCTCGACGAGCGAGATGTCCTCCTGGTAGGGGAAGCGTTTCCCGGAGAGGTACTCGGCGTCGATCGAGGTGACCTTCTCGGGCTCGCGCACGCCGCCTGCCCCGGTCACTTGGGATCCTCCGCTGCGGTCCCGGCGGGTGCCGGCAGGAAGTCGACCGCGTTCTCGAGGTGTTGGTCGAGCAGGGTGCGGATCTCGCCGAGCGCGCGCTCCTCGCTTGCGCCGGGGATGTAGTTGGTGCCCGCCAGCGGCACCCGGGCCATCGCCGAGGCCTCGACCGTGAGCGCCGCGAGGTCCTCGGGCTCGAGGTTGTGGACGCTGGTCTTGCCACAGGCGCGAGCGAGCATCTGCACCTCGAGGGTCAGCGTGTGCAGGAAGTTGAACACGCGCTGGGCCGCGTCGTCCA
>DASRPA010000154.1:0-4082 GCA_035646635.1 Actinomycetota bacterium
GAGCTGTCGCCCACGGCCTCGGAGCTGGAGCGCTGGATGCGAAGTGTGACCAATGTGGTCTCCTCCCTGGAGGAGGCCGGGGGCCGCGCTTAACGCACCTCCCCGAAAATACGCAAGGGGCGGGGACGCTTGCGGGCGAACCTTGTGGCCCTGACCACGCCACAGGTGGTGTTGCGACAAAGTTGGGGGCCGGGCCTTATCCAAGCGACCAGAAATCCGAGGTCAACCCGACGCTCCTGAACAACGATTCGGCCTCCGCGGGGCTCCGCCTCTCCCAGGTGGGTAGATGGCGGCCGCCGTACCAGGCTCGTGCCAGGTCCCACATCCACTCGACTGACATCCTTTCGCCTGCCGGATTGCCTTGTTCCAACCAACCCCGCAAGTCTTCTTCCGACCGGAAGAGCCGCATGTTCGCTCAGGTATAACCAACATCCTCGTACCAACGGCGCGCTGGAACCCCGAAGTGAACGAAAGCGTCTGCCGGAGCCTTGACGACTCCATCGGCCACACTGACCTGGATTGGCTACCGGCATTCCGGACTGGCCGTCGAAACCTGGCCATCGGAATCCACCAGTGCAAGGATCCCGAGCGCATCCCAGATACATATCGCATCCCAAGAGCGGCGCCCTGCCGAAACCTCGAACGGAACTCGAATCGCACAGAAGGGGTGCGCCAGCCACAAGTCCTCTGTACCTGGCAAGAAAGCGATAACGTGATCGTCGGCCAGCTCGCGCAGGGATTCCGCTACTTGTTCCAACGGCAACCGGAGTCGGGCGGAGACCTCCTTCGCCTGAGAAGCGCGGCCGTCCTCGCCAAAAGCTCGATACACCTCCACACGCACATCGTTCGTCGTCATGACACTGCTGCAACTTTCACTCTCGAGGGAAGTCATCGCTCAACGCGCTCCTGGGTACGGAATCCGTAAACTGAGGCGCTCAGCGCGCGATCCGGTACCTGGGTTGGGCTCGCTTGCGGGGGATTCATGCGCCACCTCACTCAATGGCCGCTTGCCCCCCACAGCTCCACTGGATCCCGTCTGGGTCGAACACCGAGATGAATTCCGCGTACCCCGCGTCGCGAATGGATGAGTGCTCGGCGTGCACCTCGGCCAAACGAACCAACCACTCATCAAGCGCGGCACGGTCGGCGACTGCGAGGGCGAAATGATCGAGGCCGGTGCGGGAGGGATCGAACTCGTCACCGCTGCGCTCGATTGGCTCGTGAACGTGATCATGCTGCTCGTTATAACCGCTCTCAGTTCACCCATAGCACTCCAACACTGCCGCGATCCCGGCCCGATGCCTCGCTCGCGCAGGGCTTGACACAGTTATACCCTAGTAGGGTAGGGTAGTTAGGTAAGAAGACAGAAAGGGGTACGACACGGCCATGACCAACCAGCAGACACAGCAGCTCCGGGACCACTCAACCCACGGCCACGAGGCTCTGGCCCCTGAGCTGGATCACTCCCCCGGTAGCTCCGGCGATCACGGACATCACGGCCACGGCGAGCACGATCACCATGATCCGGCACAGTTCAGGGACCGCTTCTGGATAACTCTCGCTGTGGCGATTCCGGTGATCTTTTTCAGCAACATGTTTCAGGAGCTCCTGGGCTACACGGCTCCCAGCTTCACCGGCAGCTCCTGGCTCGCGCCGGCCCTCGGCACCGTCATCTTCTTCTACGGGGGGTGGCCTTTCATCACAGGCGCTGTTCAAGAAACTCGCACCCGCCAGCCCGGCATGATGTTATTGATCGGGCTCGCCATCACTGTCGCGTTCGTGGCGAGCGTCGCGACCGAGCTCGGTGCTTTCGATCTCGACTTCTGGTGGGAACTGGCCGCCTTGATTGCGATCATGCTGCTCGGCCACTGGCAGGAGATGAAGGCGATCTCACAAGCGGGCAACGCGCCTGCCGCGCTGGCCGAGCTGCTCCCCGACGAGGCCGAGCGAGTCACCTCACAAGGTGTCGAGTCGGTGGCGGCATCTGAACTGAGAAGAGGCGACGTCATTCTCGTCCGCCCCGGCGCAAGGGTTGCCGCAGACGGCCATGTGATCGAGGGAAACGCCGATGTCGACGAGTCCATGCTGACCGGCGAGTCCCGTCCCGTATCGAAGACCCAAGGCGAACCTGTAACTGCAGGAACGGTCGCCACCGACTCGGCGCTGCGGATCGAAGTCGACGCGGTGGGAGACGATACGGCTCTTGCCGGCATCCAGCGGCTGGTAGAGCAGGCGCAGAGCTCGCGTTCCAGAGCTCAAGCCCTCGCCGATCGCGCGGCCGCGTTCCTGTTCTACGTGGCAAGCGCGGCGGGCCTCGTCACCTTCATTGCCTAGAGCATCCTGGGTGATTCCAGGAGTGCTGTCGAGAGAACCGTGACCGTGCTGGTCATCGCCTGCCCTCATGCTCTCGGGCTCGCGATCCCGTTGGTCATTTCGATCTCGACTGCTCTGTCGGCTCGCCACGGGATCCTCGTCAAGGATCGTCTGGCGCTGGAACGTATGCGTGAAGTCGATGTGGTGCTCTTCGACAAGACGGGCACTCTGACCGCGGCTCAACAGGTCGTCACCGGGATCGCTGCAGCCCCAAACAGCCGGAGTAACGTGCTGTCGCTTGCAGGCGCCGTCGAGTCTGACAGCGAGCACCCTCTCGCCCGCGCCATTGTCAAAGCCGCACAAGACGAGGGCGAACTGCCCAAGGCGATCGAGTTCAGATCCATGCCCGCGCGCGGCGTGCAAGCCTTGGTCGACGGCCGCACACTTGCAGTCGGCGGGCCTCAGCTGATGCAAGAGCGCGGCGCCGATCTGCCGCCGAGCCTCAGAGACGACGTGCAGGAGTGGAAGAGCCGTGGCGCAGCCGTTCTTTTCCTCATCGAGGGCGACAGGGTGCTCGGAGCCTTTGCGCTCGAGGACGAGCTTCGCAGTGAGTCGCACGAAGCCGTCCGCGCCCTTCAGGATCTGGGGATCGAAGTCGCGATGATCACCGGCGATGCCGAGCAGGTCGCGGCCGCGGTGGCAAAGGAGCTCTGCATCGACGAGTTCTTCGCTCAAGTGCTGCCTGAGGACAAAGACTCCAAGGTCGCCGAGCTTCAGCAGCGCGGGCAGCGGGTGGCGATGGTTGGCGATGGCGTCAACGACGCTCCTGCACTTGCAAGGGCAGACGTCGGGATCGCGATCGGGGCCGGAACCGATATCGCCATCGAATCCGCCGGCGTCATCTTGGCTTCGGATGATCCGCGCTCAGTAGTAAGCGTCATCAAACTCTCCAAGGCCTCCTATCGCAAAATGGTCCAGAATCTCGTGTGGGCAACCGGCTATAACGCGTTTGCGATACCTCTGGCCGCAGGAGTTCTAGCCTGGGCCGGCATTTCGCTGTCACCGGCTGTAGGGGCCGTGCTGATGTCGCTTTCGACGATAGTCGTAGCGCTTAACGCCCAGCTATTGCGCCGCTTGGACCTGCGCTCGGCGCCGAGTGTTCGTTAAGGCTCATTCCTCGGCAGGCCGTTATGCTCCAGTAGCTTGCGCAGCACCGGCAGCGCTCGCAGATCTGCTTCCCGGCCGGCCGCCTGTTTCGAGCGAATAATGTCTTCCAGCGCAGCAATGTCGACATCGAGGTCGCCGATCCGCCGGCGCACCGCGCGGCGCGCTAGCTCGTGATAGCCGGTTGTCCCGGCAGGCTCGAAGTCAACATCCAGGCGGCCGTGCGCGGTGTCAAAGCTGAACAACGAGCCCTCACTCAAACGTTCGCAGGCCTCATCGATTGAGCCTGCGAAGGGCGCTCAGGTGGTTGCCCAAAGCGCGCGCACATCGACGAGCAAGAGGTCTGCCAGACGGGCGATGTTGTCGTCGTTCCGCGCCGGGCACACGTCGAGGTCCATGGTCGGCAGTGGTGAGCCGTGCAGCGCCGCGGCGAACGCTCCGATCCGAACGTAGTCGACCTTCCTGCGAGAAAGAATGCGCAAGAGCGCCTCGGGGTCGAAGGTCGCACTCATGACTCAGTGGCTAGGAGTTGCGTAACTCGATTCACATGGTCGACCATCGTGCGTGCCCGCTCTTCGACGCTGAGAGCTAGCCGCTCGCGTATC
>DASRPA010000155.1:0-7169 GCA_035646635.1 Actinomycetota bacterium
CGCTGGTGGTTCGGGACCGGTGTCAAACGGGAACCGTTCCCGATCGACCACCGAATCAGGTGGTCAACTGGGAACAGTTTGCGATTGACACCATTCGGGTGCCGGCCCGGGCCGAGGGGCTTGGGCGGTTGGGTGGATAGGACACGGCGACCGGTAGGGTCGCACCATGACCCAAGCCAAATCCACGCAGGGTGATCGAGGGCAGGGCGATCGAGGGTTGTTCGGACCCGAAAGCGTCTCCTGGCAGGTCCATCGCGAGGCCGCGGTAATGCTCGGAGGGGCGCGGGCCCTGCTGATGCATGCGGCTCACCCCCTGGTCGTCGCCGGCGCGCGGCAGACGGGCATGTACACGAGCGACCCGTGGATGAGGCTCGAACGCACGCTGCGCCTCAACTACCTTGTCACGTTCGGCACCACGGTCCAGGCCAACGCGACCGCCCGGCACATCAACATCGTGCACGAGGAGATCAACGGCATCGACGAGGTAACGGGCCTTGCCTTCGATGCCCTCGACCCAGAGCTCCTCCTGTGGGTCCACGCCTGCCTGGTCGACACCGCGCTGGTCATGGAGCACTTGGTCGTGGGCCAGCTCGACGACGACGGCCGCGAACGATTCCATCAGGAATCCATGGTGGGGGCCGAGATGCTGCGCCTGCCTCGCAGCTCGATCCCGCAGACCGTTTCGGGCCTGAGGTCTTACATCGATGATGTCGTGGCCTCGGGGATGCTGCGGCGCACGGACGGCTCCGAGGCGGTGGGCCGGTTGATCATGGACCCGCCGCCCGAAACACCGCAGCGGCCGTTGTGGCGACTCATCTCTTTCTGGTCCTTCGGCCTGCTGCCTGAGAGATTGCGCGGCGAGGTCTACGGCTACGGCTGGAACTCGGCTCAAGAGACGGGCCTCAGAGCGTCCTTGTCGGCGCTCAAGTACCTGCGACTCATCGCCCCGCCGCACCTCCGCTTCCTGCCCCCGGCCGTCACTGCGCAGCGTCGAATCGAGGGCCGGGCGCCCGCCGTGGAGGAGGAATCGGAGTCGCTGTTGCCCGGGGGATTTCGGATGCCGGACGACGCCTGACGGGGCCGCTGCCGGCCTGCAGCAATCAGGTTTAGCCCAAAAACGACCGTATAGGGCGCCTCTTTTGGGCCAAAGTCAGCCCGCCGGTGGCTGCAGACTTGGGCGGGCGGCGGGGCGGCTTTCGTGGTAGGAGAGGGCCATGCGTGTCTGCCTGATGATCGAGGGACAGGAAGGGGTCACCTGGGAGGACTGGGTAGCTCTCGCCCAGACCTGCGAGCAAGCAGGGCTCGAAGCCCTGTTCCGCTCCGACCACTACACCTCGATGTTCAACGAGTCGGCTCACGGCTCGCTCGACGCATGGGCGACGCTGAGCGGGCTCGCCGCCCTCACCTCCTCGCTGCGGCTCGGAACAATGGTGTCACCGGCGAGCTTCCGCCATCCCTCGGCCCTCGCCAAGATTGTTGTAACGGCCGACCACATCTCCGGGGGCCGGGTGGAGCTCGGACTGGGGGCCGGGTGGTTCGAGCGCGAGCACTCGGGCTACGGCTTCCCCTTTGCGAAGACCTCGACCCGCATGAAGGTGCTGGCGGAGCAACTCGAGATCGTCCATGGGCAGTGGACCTCGGACGACTTCAGCTTCTCGGGCGAGCACTACTCGATTGAATCGCTGAACGCGCTCCCCAAACCGGTGCAGCAACCGCACCCACCGCTCATCGTGGGCGGATCGGGCAAGAAGGGCTCGGTAGAGCTCGCGGCGCGGTGGGCGGATGAGTACAACACAGTGGGCCCCACGCCCGAGAGGTGCTCGGAGCTGCGGGGGGACCTCGACGAAGCGTGCCGGCGGCACGGACGCGAGCCGTCCAGCCTCCCGCTCTCGGTAATGACGACTTGCATCGTAGGCATCAGCCCTGACGAATTCCAGGAGCGCGTCCGCGGCGTGCTGCGGGCCACCAACAACGACGATTCACCCGACGACTTTGTGCGCGAATCTCAAAGGGAGCAAGTTCTCGGAACCGTCGACAAAGCAGTCGAAAGGCTGCGTGCCTATGAAGCCGCGGGGGTCAAGCGCATCATGCTGCAACATCTCCTTCATCAAGATCTCGATATGGTGAGACTGCTGGGTGCCGCCGTGGCAGCCGTGAAGTGAGACCCACCGTTAACAGGAAGGGGGCTTCATGAATGTTGTCGAGCTGCACCATCGAGCCGTCGACGCGTTTGACGGCCGCGTGGCGGCCGTCACCGAGGAACAGTGGGAGCAGGCCACGGAATTGCCGGGCTGGAGTGTGAGGACGCTCGTTAACCACCTCGTGAACGAGAACAAGTGGACGCCTCCGTTGCTTGCCGGCAGCCGTATCGAAGATGTGGGCGACCGTTTCGACGGCGACCTGTTGGGTGCCGACCCCCCTGCCGCGTGGAAGGAGTCGGCGGCGGAGGCGAAGGCGGCCGTGACCGAAGAGGCGGCTGAACGAACGGTCCACCTCTCCTTTGGCGACGCGCCGGGGAGCGAATACGTAATGCAGCTCTTCGCAGATCACTTCATCCACTCCTGGGATCTCGCACGGGCGGTGGGCGGCGACGTGAGGCTCGATCCGGAGCTGGTCGATGCGTGCGCGCAGTGGTTCTCCAGTGTGGAGGACGATTACCGCAAGGCGGGGGCGATCGGCGATGCTCCCGAGGTGCCTCCAGGCGCCGATGCACAGACCGCTCTGCTTGCACGTTTCGGGCGCAAAGCTTGAGCGGGCAATAGTCTTGTTAGTGCCGTTGGTTCTTCTCGATTACAGGGGGTAGTCATGGCCGAGTTTCCCGGCATCGCACATGTCGCACTCACAGTCACGGATCTCAGGGCCAGCGCCGAGTGGTACCAGCGGCTCGTGGGGACCGAGCCGGTCCTCGACGAGGACGCCGGCGGCTTTCACCACATCGTGTTCGCCATGCCGGGGGGAACGCTGCTGGGTCTTCACTCGCACCCCGACACCGATTCCTCCGCAGGCTTCAGCGAGTTCCGGCCGGGTCTGGACCACCTCGCGTTCGCGTGCGTCGACCGGGCCGAGCTCGAGAGGTGGGGCGCTCGACTCGACGAGCTGGGAGTGTCCTCCTCGCCCATCGAGGACGCGCACTACGGCTCAGGCCTGTCGTTTCGCGATCCCGACAACATCGCCCTGGAGTTGTTCGCCCCGCCCGCCTGAGGGGATGTTGGGGAAGAGCCCGGGGTCCAACATTGCGTCCCTGACCACCCGTGAGGTGGTTGGAGCCACAAAGTTCGGCTCGGGCGGGGCCGGGATGAGCACGCTGGAGGGAGGCCCAACCATAGACTCGCCTACCTGGATCCCAACTGGAAGGACTTGACATGGCTCCAACAGCTACCTTTATGACGAGCTTGGGCAGTTTCAGAGCCCGACTGATGCCCGACCACGCCCCCATCACGGTTGCCAACTTCGTGGATCTCGCCAGCGGTAAGAGAGAGTGGCGGGACCCGCGCGACGGGGTGTCCAAGTCGGAGCCTCTCTACGACGGCACCATCTTTCACCGAGTAATTCCCGGGTTCATGATTCAGGGGGGCGATCCTGAGGGAACCGGCCGCGGCGGTCCCGGCTACAGGTTCGAGGACGAATGCCCTCCCGGCGGGCCGAAGCTAGATCGGGCGGGCCTGCTGGCGATGGCAAACGCGGGCCCCAACTCGAACGGCTCCCAGTTCTTCATCACCGTCGCGCCTACCTCCTGGCTCACGAGCAAGCACACGCTCTTCGGAGAGGTTACCGAGGGCATGGACGTGGTCGAGGCGATCGCAGCCACCGAGGCCGGCCCCCAGGACCGTCCGGTCGCAGACGTCGTGCTCGAGAAGGTTGAGATCGAGGACGACTAGATTGGGGTCCGAGCGAGAGTGGCGGAATTGGGAGACGCGCCGGCCTTAGGAGCCGGTGTCCTAACAGACGTGGGGGTTCGAGTCCCCCCTCTCGCACAGATGCTTTCCGCGAAGGTGCAGTTCACAGGGGCAAACGCCCGTTCGATCAGGTGTTCAGAAGGCCCGCAGGTGCCATTTGGGTGCCATTGACGCGAGGAAGCCACCCGGTGGGTGCCGAGGGGCTTCTCGAAAAACGGTAGCGTGTTTTGGAGCTAGGGGCCGAACACCAGCGCTGCTACCCGGCCGGTGGCGTCCTCCTGCATGGACGGGATGACGTTGCCGGTAGGTGTCGCCGGTGATCGAGATGTTGGCGTGCCCGAGGATGTCGACACCACCTTGAGCGGGACATTGGCCGAGAGCGCCGGGTCGCGAAAGTGTGTCGAAGGTCATGAAACCTTATCCGGGGCAGTCCACTTGACTGCACCCGCCGGCTGAACATCGGGGACACTGACTCGGGATCGAGGGGGCTTCCGGCGTCAACACGAAAGATGAGATCGCTGCCGTCCAGGGCGTGTGTGGTCTGCGCCTTGTGGAGCGCTCGCAGGACCGCCACGGTGGTGGGATCGAGCGGCACCGACCGTTTGCCCTTCTTGGTCTTGGGCTCCGAGGAGCAGACCTCATGGCCGACGCACACAACCGTCTGCTGGATCGATGCCCGCCCGGCGTCGAGATCGACCCGATTCCACCGCAAGCCCAGGACATCCCCTCGCCGCATCCCGGTGGTGGCGACCACGCTACGCGCCATCAAAGAGACGGGGGGTCAGCCACCATCCAGGAGATCGCCAGCAAAGTCATCGAGTCTGAAGGCTACCGACCTCGCTCGGAGGTCCCGATGTGTGGCAGTATGATCTCGCACGCCGGAGTTCAGACAGGAGGCTACAGAATGAGCAACAAAGCAGTCATCAGCCTTGCAACGGGGTTGGAAGACTCCGAAAAGGTGACGGTGGCGTTTCTCGTTGCGGTGGGAGCCGCCGAGAAGGGACGTCCTACCCTTATGTTCCTCACCAAGGAGGCCGTCCGGCTCGCGATTCCGGAGTTCGCCCACGCCGTCGCGTGCGATGGCTGTCCACCACTTACCGATCTGATCGACCGATACGAAAGGGCGGGCGGCCGCTTTCTGGTATGCCCGATCTGCTTCGACTCGCGCAAGCTCGACAAGGGCAACCTCCTCATCAACGCGGAAATCGGGGGCACTGTCCCCATGTGGGACTGGATCGGCGACGAGGCCGCGACCACCTTCAGCTACTGACGATGTTTGGGCGGCCCTCGCCGTCTCCCGACGCTGCCCACCCTACCTTGGGGTCCGTTCGGACCCAGAGAACGTAACGCTCTGCGCATTTAGCACACCTAACCTAACCCTGCCAGAGACCCTTCTCGTCCACTCTCGCCACGCCAAACCCCACCCCCTGCCTGCTCCTTATTTCTTCTCGGACATCTGAAAGGGGCGGCTAGGGCCGATCTCCAGGACGAGCTGTGGAAGCGGGGGGCGTGAGCACCATTTTGGGTGCCGGAACCTGACGAGACCCCCGGTTTAGGCGACACTCAGCGTCTCTCACCGACACGACGAGACAGAGCAAAAGCCCTGCTCAGCAGCCCTTTACGGCACTCAACGACACAAGGCGACACAACCTCCCAGGAGAGTTCGAGTCCCCCCTCTCGCACGCTGACGCGCAGGAGGAATCTCGCTAGGATCCGTTGCCTGCACCACGCCTAGAATGGCGGCGGTATCTTCCTTGTTGCGCCGGTCGATCTCCTTACTGCTAGTGGCTGGGCTCGTCGCTCTCGTCGCCGGCGTCGTCCGTGGCACAGAGGACGTGAAGCGCGGAACCGCAAATCTCGCTTCCGCTTTATCAGGTGCGATTGATCGCTCGGACTCCGACTGCGAAGATCGAATCAGGAAAGCTCGCCGACCAGTGTGGGCGCTTCTCCTATTGAGTGTTGGCGCCTTCTCGGCGGCAGGAATATCTACCGACGCCAGCGGCGCAGCCGCACTTGCTAGGTGACTTTATCAACAGCAGCCCCGGTGTGAGCGGGGCTCAGTGTGAAAAGTTCGGGAAACGGCTAAAGCGAGGCCGTGCCCCAGGGGGCGCGGGGATCCAAGGCCCTTTCGTCCTCGACGCCGGGAACAGCCAGAGCGCCTCGGCGGCTGAACTCCAGGAACGCTTCCACCACCCATCGGATCGAACTGCTTACCGGTCTGGGCCCCGATCTCTATCAACGCCTCCTCCACCGACCATGCGGCCTTGTAGGGACCCTCGTGGGTGAGGGCGTCGAACACGTCCGCGACCGAGACGATCCGTCCGGCGATCGGAATGTCCGCGCCCACAAGCCCCATGGGGTAGCCGGTCCCGTCCCAGCGCATGGTGCGTCAGGGCGATCTCTTCGGCGACCCTGGTGACTGCGAAGCGGCTGCCCGAGAGCGGACGCGCGCCGGCGGTCGTGTGCGTCTTGATGGTTTCGAACTCTTCATAGGACGGTGGCCCTTTCTTAAAAGGATCTCGTCCGGAATTGCGATCTCGCCGACATCGAGCAGAGAGAGGCGAGCCTCATGGTCTCCTCGAACTGCCTGTCTAGACCCAGGACCTCCGACATCACAGCCGCGGCGTGGCCCACCCGGCGGGTGTGCTCCAGGGTGGCCGCGTCCCGGAACTCGGCGGCCCAGGCGAGCCGTTGCAGGATCTCTAGCTGCGCCTCGAGCAGCTCCACCGTACGCTGGCGGACGCGCTCCTCCAGCATCAAGTTATGTCTTTGAAGCCTGAGCTGCAGGAAGCGAGTCTCGAGCCGGTTCCGCAGACACAGGAGCACTTCGGAGGTGTCGAAGGGCTTTGACAATGCCGTTCAGAGAGCACGCGAGCCTGAGGACCCTCGACTTGACTCGGGTAACCGCTCGGCGCCATAGTGGTGCATCCCCCATTCGGGTAAAGCCTCCCCCGCGGCCGGGGGCTGGGGGTGACGGATAAAGTGACCCGATGCCCCCTCGTAATGAGCTTTCCTTTGCCCTCGACCTCGCCCGGCTCGGCGGTCGCATCGCCCTCGGGCACTTCAAGCGCAACCCGCGGCGGACCTTGAAGAGCGACGGCAGCTGGGTCACCGAGGCCGACTGGGCGGTCGAGGCGCAGATAAGGCTGCGGCTGGCGAGGACCTTTCCCGACCACAACGTGCTGGGGGAAGAGGAGGGCCTGACCGCAGCCTTATCTGCGCCTCGACCGCCCAGTCGGCCTCGGTGACCCAGCTGCCGTCGCTCTTCAAGGT
>DASRPA010000156.1:0-13384 GCA_035646635.1 Actinomycetota bacterium
TTCGTCGCCGGCCCCGGCACGAGCTGGATGCTCGTGGGCTGCGGGCGACGCGTCAAGCAAAGGGACGATCGGCACATGGCGCTCGCACGGGCGAGCTGGGGCCCGATTCTAGACGCCGCCTTCACGTGTTCACAACGCCCGGGACGTCTACTTTTTTGCCCGAGCGAGGTTGAGAAAGACAAGCCTTGTTAAACTGACCGAATATCCCCGGTAGCATGGGCGGTGGAAGCCAGTCCCATCAGGAGTACGAGCCTTCCAGGAAGAGGACACCATGGCGACGACAACCGACACGATCCAGGAACTCGCCAACCAGGAGTACAAGTACGGGTTCGTCACCGAGATCGAATCGGACTCTGCGCCGCGGGGGCTCAACGAGGACACGATCCGCCTGATCTCCGCCAAGAAGAACGAGCCCCCCTGGATGCTGGAGTGGCGGCTCAAGTCCTACCGGCACTGGGCGAGCCTGGAGCAGCTCAACAAGGAGCCGAAGTGGGCCAACATTCACTACGGCCCGATCGACTACCAGGACATCATCTACTACTCGGCGCCGAAGCCGAAGGACCAGACGAACGGCCCCGCTGAGATCGACCCGGAGCTGCTCGCGACGTTCGAGAAGCTGGGCATCCCGCTTGGGGAACGGAACCGCCTCGCCGGCGTCGCCGTCGATGCGGTCTTCGACAGCGTCTCCGTGGCGACCACGTTCAAGGAGAAGCTCGCCGAGCTGGGGATCATCTTCTGCTCCTTCTCCGACGCCGTGCAGGAGCACCCCGACCTGGTCCGCAAGTACCTGGGGTCGGTGGTGCCCAAGACCGACAACTTCTTTGCGACGCTGAACTCGGCCGTCTTCACCGACGGGTCCTTCGTCTACGTCCCGAAGGGCGTGCGCTGCCCGATGGAGCTCTCCACCTACTTCCGCATCAACGCCGAGGACACCGGCCAGTTCGAACGTACGCTGATCATCGCCGACGAAGGCAGCTCCGTGAGCTACCTGGAAGGGTGCACTGCCCCCCAGCGGAGCACGAACCAGCTCCACGCCGCCGTGGTGGAACTGGTCGCCCTCGATGACGCCGAGATCAAGTATTCGACTATCCAGAACTGGTACCCGGGCGACGAGGAGGGCAGGGGCGGCATCTACAACTTCGTGACCAAGCGCGGGAAGGCCCGCGGCGTGAACTCCAAGATCTCGTGGACCCAGGTGGAGACCGGCGCGGCGATCACCTGGAAGTACCCCGGGGTCATCCTGCAGGGGGACAACTCCGTCGGGGAGTTCTACTCCGTGGCGCTGACCAACAACTATCAGCAGGCCGACACCGGCACGAAGATGATCCACCTCGGCCGGAACACCCGGAGCACCATCGTCACCAAGGGCATCTCCGCGGGTCACGGGCAGAACACCTACCGCGGCCTGGTGAAGATCATGAAGGGCGCCGCCGGCGCCCGGAACTACTCTCAGTGCGACTCGCTGCTCATCGGCGACAAGTGCGGCGCCCACACATTCCCCTACATCGAGGTCAAGAACCCCACGGCCCGGATGGAGCACGAGGCGACCACGTCCAAGGTCGGCGAGGACCAGATCTTCTACCTCCGCCAGCGGGGGCTCTCGGCCGAAGACGCGGTCTCGATGATCGTCAACGGCTTCGCCAAGCGCGTCTTCCGCGAGCTGCCGATGGAGTTCGCGGTCGAGGCGCAGAGGCTGCTGACGGTCAGCCTCGAGGGGAGCGTGGGCTAGATGCTCTCGGTCAGGAACCTGCAGGTGAAGGTCGGCGGCCGGGAGATCCTCAAGGGCGTGGACCTCGAGGTCGCCGCCGGCGAGGTCTGCGCCATCATGGGTCCGAACGGATCGGGCAAGAGCACCCTGGCGCAGGTCCTAGCCGGCCAGGAGACCTACGAGGTCACCGCCGGGGAGGTCCTCTACGAGGGCCGGAACCTGCTGGAGCTGAATCCCGAGCAGCGCGCCCGGGAGGGGGTCTTCCTCGCCTTCCAGTACCCGGTGGAGATCCCGGGCGTCGGCACCGCCTACTTCCTTCGGGCGGCCCTCAACGCCATCCGCAAGCACCGCGGCCTCGACGAACTCGATGCCATGGACTTCCTCCCGCTGATCAGGGAGAAACTGAAACTTCTCGAGGTGGACGAAGCGCTCCTCAGCCGCGCGATCAACGAGGGCTTCTCCGGCGGGGAGAAGAAGCGCAGCGAGATCCTCCAGCTCGCGGTCCTGGAGCCCAGGCTCGCCATCCTGGACGAGACCGACTCGGGCCTCGACATCGACGCCCTCAAGATCGTCGCGGGCGGGGTCAACGCGCTCCGGGACCCCGAGCGGGCCATCATCGTCGTCACCCACTACCAGCGGCTGCTGAGCTACATCGTCCCGGACACCGTGCACGTCTTGGTGGCCGGCCGGATCGTCGCCTCGGGCGGCCGGGAGCTGGCCCTAGAGCTCGAGGAAAAGGGCTACGGGTGGGTCGAGACCGAGCCCGAGCCCGCCGTCCCCGCGCCGGCATAAGGGGCGGAGGTCGAGACCGTGAGCGTCGTGGCACAAGCCCCGGAGAGCTACCTGGAAACCTTCGCCCGTTTCGAGGAGGGCGCGACCGGCAGCGACCCCGGGTGGCTGCGCTCGATCCGCCGGTCGGCCATGGCCCGCTTCTCCGAGCTGGGGTTCCCCACCACCCATGACGAAGACTGGCGGTTCACCAACGTGGCCCCGATCGCCGAGACCCCCTTCGGGCTTGCCCGGGACGGCGGCGTCGAGCTCACCTCCCGCGAACTCGACCGGCTGAGGGTCCCGGGCTTCGCTTCGATCCGGCTCGTCTTCGTCAACGGCCGCTACGAGCCGATGCTCTCCCAGCTGGGGCCGCTGCCGGCGGGCGTGAAGGTCGGAGGCCTCGCGCACGAGCTCGCCGCCGACCCGGGCTCCCTCGAAGAGCACCTCGCCCGGTACGCCGACTATCGGAACGACGCCTTCAGCGCCCTCAACACGGCCTTCATCGAGGACGGGGCACTCGTGCGCATCCCGCCGCGGACCGTGCTCGAGGAGCCGATCTACCTGCTCCACATCTCGGCCCCGGGCACCGGCCCGGCCGTCACGCACCCGCGCAACCTCATCGTGGCGGGCGACGAGACTCAGGCGACCGTCGTGGAGGACTACGTTTCGCTCGACGGCGAGGTCCACTTCTCGAACGTGGTCACGGAGGTGGTGGTCGGCGAGAACAGCGTGCTCGGCCACTATCGGATCGAGCGGGAGAGCGAGCAGGCGTTCCACGTCTCGACCCTCCGAGTCGAGCAGGGCCGCGCGAGCGCCGTCGCCTCCCACTCGCTCCTGCTAGGCGGCGCGCTGGTGCGGAACAACGTCCACCCGGTGCTCGCGGGCGAGGGGAGCGACTGCCTGATCAACGGCCTGTTCATGGGAGCCGGCCAGCAGCACCTCGACAACTACATGAAGGTTGAGCACGCTGGCCCGCACTGCACGAGCCGGCAGTTCTACAACGGCATTCTGGACAGCCGGTCGCGGGGGGTGTTCCACGGCCGGATCGTCGTGCACAAGGACGCCCAGAAGACCGACGCCAAGCAGACGAACCGGAACCTGCTGCTCTCCGAGGGGGCGCAGATCGACACCAAGCCCCAGCTCGAGATCCACGCCGACGACGTCAAGTGCACCCACGGCGCGACCATCGGCCAGGTCGACGAGGACGCTATCTTCTACCTGCGCTCCCGCGGGATTTCCGAGGCGTCGGCGCGGGACCTGCTGCTCGAGGCGTTCGCCGGCGAGATTCTGGGGCTGATGAAAGAGGAGCCGGTCCGCAGGCACCTGGAGGGGCTCGTGAGGCAATGGCTGCGTCGGGAGACGGTGTTGGAGAGAGCCCGATGAGCGCGGCCGCGAGCACGATCTTGGAAGGGATCCGCCGGAACACGTCGAGCGGCTTCGACGTCGAGGAGGTGAGGCGCGACTTCCCGATCCTTGGCGAGAAGGTCCGCGGCAAGCCGCTCGTCTACCTAGACAGCGCCGCGACGAGCCAGAAGCCGCGGGTTGTCATCGAGAGGTTGGACAGGTACTACCGGACGGAGAACGCGAACATCCACCGCGGGATCCACTTCCTGAGCGAGCGGGCCACGGAAGCCTACGAGGAGGCCCGCGCCACGGTGGCGCGCTTCCTCGGGGCCGCGGATGCCCGCGAGATCGTCTTCGTCCGGGGCACCACGGAGGCCATCAACCTCGTCGCGCAGAGCTACGGCAGGAAGTTCATCGGGGAGGGCGACGAGATCATCGTCTCCGCGATGGAGCACCACTCCAACATCGTCCCCTGGCAGATACTGCGCGAGCAGGTCGGCGCGGACCTCCGCGTCATCCCGATGAACGACCACGGGGAGCTACTCGTCGATGAGTACGAGAGGCTCTTCAGCGACCAGACCAAGCTCGTCGCGGTGACGCACGTGTCGAACGCCCTTGGCACGATCAACCCCGTCGGCGAGATCATCCAGATCGCGCACCGGCGCGGCGTCCCCGTCATGGTCGACGGGGCCCAGGCCGTGCCTCACCTCAGGGTTGACGTAAGGGAGATCGATTGCGACTTCTACGCCTTCTCGGGCCACAAGCTCTACGGCCCGACCGGCGTCGGCGTCCTCTACGGCAAGGCCAGCCTCCTCGATGCCATGCCTCCCTACCAGGGAGGCGGGGACATGATCAGCTCGGTCACCTTCGAGAAGACCCTCTACAACGTCCTCCCCTACAAGTTCGAGGCCGGGACCCCCAACATCGCGGGCGCGATCGGGCTCGGGGCTGCGATCGACTATCTCAGCAAGGTCCGGCTGGACCTCGTCGCCGCGCACGAACGGGAGCTGCTCGCCTACGCGACGGAGGCGGTCTCGGCGATCAAGGGCGTGCGGATCATCGGTACCGCACGGGAGAAGGCGGCTGTCCTGTCCTTCGTCCTCGACGGGGTGCACGCCCACGATGTCGGCACGATCCTGGACCAGGACGGGATCGCGATCCGCGCCGGCCACCACTGCGCGATGCCGGTCATGGAGCGCTTCGGGGTGCCGGCGACCGCAAGGGCGTCGCTCGCCCTCTACAACACGAGGGAGGAAGTGGATGCTCTCGTCGGAGCGATCGAGGAGGTCAAGCGGATGTTCGGCCGATGACCGACCTTAGCGAACTCTATCAGCAGGTCATCCTGGACCATAACGAAAAGCCGCGCAACTTCCGGGAACTCGAGGGCGCGAACCGGACGGCCGAGGGCTACAACCCGCTTTGCGGCGACCGGGTCACCGTCTACCTGCAGTTGTCCGACGGCGTGATCAGGGAGATCAGCTTTCTGGGCTCGGGCTGCGCGATCTTCAAGGCCTCCGGCTCGATGATGACCGCCAGCGTGAAGGGAAAGACGAAGACCGAAGCCGAGGTCCTCTTCCAGAGGTTCCATGGCCTGGTCACCGGAGCGCCGGACGCGCCGGTCAACCCAGAGGCGCTCGGAAAGCTCGCCGTCTTCTCGGGCGTGTTCGAGTTCCCCGCCCGGGTGAAATGCGCGACCCTCGCGTGGCACGCCCTGCACGCCGCGCTCGACGGGAACAGGGGGACCGTTTCGACCGAGGAAGGTGGCCGTCATGAGACGTAGAGGCCGATGCCCAAGTCCGGCCAGGAAGCGAATGGTCCGGGGGCATTCTTTCCAGACAGAAGGAGGAAGTGCATGATCACTCTTACTGGCGATGCGGCCGAGGTGGTGCGGGGTCTCTTGGCCGACCAGGACTTGCCCGCAGGAACGGCGTTGCGGGTGGACCTCACGAACGAGGGCTGCGAGGGGAGCAGGACCAAGTTTCGGTACGCCCTGGGCTTCGATCCCGAGCCGGCCCGGCCGGACGACCATCTCTATGAGAGCGAGGGGATCCGGATCGTGGCGAGCCGCGAGAGCCTGCCACACCTGGACGGCCTCCGGCTCGCCGTGCGCCGGAAGTTCGGAGGCGTGGAACTCAGTTTCGAGAATCCGAGGGCCACGCACAGCTGTGGCTGCGGGCACACGTTCTCCGACGAGGAAGTAAACCCCGAAGAGACGGAGGCGAGCACGAACCGATGAGAACCCATCAGCCCACTACCCTGAGCCGCGATTGCGAGGCGATCCGCATCCCCAGCGGCGAAGGGGTCATCCTCCCCGCAGGTACCGAGGTCAGGGTGGTGCAGGCGCTCGGCGGCAGCTGCACGGTGTCGACGGCCAGGGGGGACATGCTGCGCATCGCGGGCAAGGACGCCGATGCCGTCGGGGAGGAGATCGCGCCGGCGCCACAGAGCGGAGCGCCCGCGGCGGCGGAAGGGCCCCTCGACATCGAGAAGATGGTCTGGGATCAGTTGAGGATGTGCTTCGATCCCGAGATCCCCGTCAACATGGTCGACCTCGGCCTCGTCTCTGTCTGTCTGGTCACGCCATTGCCCGACGGGGGGAACAAGGCGGAGGTGAAATTCACGCTCACCGCCCCGGGTTGCGGCATGGGCGACGTCCTCAAGACGGACGTCGAAACCAAACTTCTGAGCGTTCCGGGCATCGAGGATATCGACGTCGAGGTCGAGCTGTACCCCCCCTGGGACCCCAGCAGGATGTCCGAAGCCGCCAAGCTTCAACTCGGCATGATGTGAGACGCGGCTCGGGTTGGGCATCGACTCCGCCATGTCCTGGCCCCCGGACCAAGGAAGCAGGAGATGGAGAGGCTTACCGAGGTCTCTCCGGAAACCGCGGTCCTCGAGAGCTACCGGCGCGTAGAACAGGTCAAGGGTGTACTTACTCGAAAACCCCTCTCTGACCAGGGCTCGTAGTCTTCCTCGGTCCACTCGTGCGCCGAGAGAGAACAATGCCTGTATCGCTCATCTACATGTTCGTTCGTATGCTGCTCGGGGCGCTGCTCCCCGGCGGTCGGGACGATGCCGCCAAGGAACTCGAGATCGTCGTGCTCCGTCATCAGATCGGCGTGCTCCGTCGTCAGGTGGCCCGCCCTCGCTTTCGTCCGCCTCGGTGGTTGTCGAGGAACCGCGCGCGGACCGCATCGATGTGGCCGGGGCTGCGTTGCGCAAGACCTTCGCTGCATTCGGGTCCTGCACGAACAGGACGATCTACGGATGACGCGGAGGGATCGCGGAGCGTCGGACTCCCGGTGTTTGGACCCCACGCCCGATGGCCTCAGGCGCATGGATAATGGCCGCAACGGTCGATAGGCTGGTGGAATGAGATCGGAGCAGTGAACCGGGCGTGAAGATCGGGGCGGCACTGTCCACAAAACCAGAGGCGCGCAGCGCTGCAGTGGAGGCGACCCTGGAGGCGGCGCGCCGCCTCGGCGAGAGAGAACCGAACCTGGCCATTGTGTTCGCGTCTGCTCATTTCGCGCTACAAGCAGAAGCAATAGTCGACGCCGTTCACGAGGCAGCGACGCCCCAAGCCCTGGCGGGATGCGTGGCCGAGGGAGTGGTGGGAACGGGCAAGGAGGTCGAGTCGCAGCCCGCCGTCTCGGTGTGGCTCGCGAGCCTAGAGACAAAGGTTCGCACCTTTCACTGCCAGTTCAGTCAAACCAATGGCCACGCGGCCTTTTCCGGCTGGCCCCAAGATCCGGCCGAGGCATACCTGCTGATCGTCGACCCGTTCAGCTTCCCCGCCGACCTGCTGCTGAAGTCCATGAACGAGCGCGCGCCGGCCTCGCCCTTCATCGCGGGGGGAGTGGCGAGTGGAGGGAGCAGACCGGGCGAGACCCGGCTGTTCATGGATCGGAAGGTGATGGACTCGGGGGCGGTGGGTGTGGCACTGACCGGCAACGTGGAGGTCGTCGCACTCGTCTCTCAAGGATGCCGCCCCGTCGGGCGGGTGCTGACGGTGACTCGCTCGGAGGGCAACGTCATCTTCGAACTCGGCGGAGAGGCTCCGGTTCAAAGAATTCAGGAGCTGTACGCGTCGCTTCCCGAGCGCGACCGCGAGCTCATGACTGAAGGACTATTGGTCGGACGGGTCATCGACGAATACAAGACGGAGCTTGAGCGCGGTGATTTTCTTGTGCGCGGCGTTGTCGGCGCCGATCCCGACTCGGGGGCCATTGCCATCGGCGAGGCGGTGGCCGTGGGAGAGACGATCCAGTTCCACGTGCGCGATGAGGCCTCCGCCGACGAAGACCTGCGAGCCACACTGAAGGTCGCGCGCGACATGGTCGGTGAACGCAGGGTCGCTGGCGGGCTGCTGTTTACATGCAACGGACGCGGCTCGCGCATGTTCTCCACGCCCGATCACGACGCTGCCCTGCTCGCCTCGGAACTCGACGACCCTCCGATTGCGGGCTTCTTCTGCGCAGGAGAGCTGGGGCCGGTGGGGAGCAAGAACTTTCTGCACGGCTTCACCGCGTCGATGGCGCTCTTCTCCGAAGACCCGGCGTACGCATCGTGACGGCGAGCTTGTGGGTCGGCAACGAGGCGGATCTCGAGGGGCTCCTCGGTGGCGAGGTAGTCGGAGCACGTTCGCTCATCGCCTCCCGTACGACGTGGACACGAGTGCGGGTCCTGCTCGTTGGGCGTTGGGCCATCCCGGTCCGCGCGTCGATCGTCACCCTTGAGACTCTCCAGCGGGGGTGATGGCTTCGGCGATCTCGAGCGCCTCGGCAACGGCTGCCGCCTCCTCCACTCCCTGCGCGCCTCTAGCCACGACATAGCGTCCGGCCACGTAAGCCGCCAGCGGAGCGTTCTTGCGTTCGGTGCCGCGGGCCACGATGCGGGCCAGGATCAGGATGGGGTTCTTCAGGTGCCCGGGGAGATGCAGCGCGGGCTCGGACGAGCCGAGCCGTTCCTCAAGAGCCCCGGCATACTTCTCGAACCAGTCGCCCATTCGATCCCTCCCCCAATCAGTGGCTCAAGCGAGCCTAGACGCCGGCAAGTGACACGCCGGAACGCTGGAGCCCCTTCTCGTGCGCCCACACGTCGAGCGTCAGAGTGGCCACGTCGTCGACAAGGGGAACGACATCCACCCCGCCCCGCTCCCTGAGGTCGAAGGTCTTCACGTAGGCGCGGCAGGTGTCGCACGCGTCGATCCTCACCAGGCGTTCTCCCTCGGGAGAGAAGGAGCCGACCCGTCTCGAATCGTCCTCGCCGCACCACGGGCAGGTGGCACGCGCGAAGCTCCACCACAGGGCACACCGCCCGCACACGAGATAGCGAGGGGACCCCGCCATGAACTCACCCGACTCCTCGCGGATCACCGAAGCCTGAGGCAAGCCTCCGCACGCGGGACAGGCGGGGCCGGACCACTCCTCCTTCGAGAGCGGCTTCAAGGCCGCGGCTGCAAGCTCGAGCACCGGCCCCGCCGCCACCGCTATCCACGCGGCGATGCGAGCCTCAAGCAGAGAGGGATCGTCGAGCCAGCCTTCCACGAGGTCGCGCTGCTCGGCACCACTGCGAGCGGCCAGATCCTTGCCCGCGTCCCCGAGGGGGCCGGGGGCCACAGGCGCTCTCAGCGCGGCGACCGCGACGGGGATCTCATCCACCACGGTCTCCACCGAGGCGACCAGGTTGAGCAGCGGGAAGCGTTCCACTAAACGGTTGCTGATCGACTCCGCCCCCACCTGGGCGGCCGCCGTCCGCACCGTCGGTGACGAGGCGCGGTCGCGCTGGTGGCCGAGTACCGACGACAGAAACATGAGCGGAGCGGCCGTGGCCGCTAATCGCTCTACTCCTTCGGCGCGCGCTAGCCGGAAGTCGAAGTCGCCCGGGCCTCCTCGGCGGGCCTTCAGTTGCGGTCGGCCTCCTGCTTGCGGAACCAGCTCGGGTGATGCCAGGCCGCCCACGCCCGCGTAACCCTGCCGCCGGTCATGCCCGGCATGGTGCCCGGCAGCATCACCGTGGACATGTAGACATGGATGATGAAACCGCCCACGGTTAGCAGGAAGAGAGCGTGGTGCAGCAGACGAGCAAACTGGTTCCAGCCACCGCTCATGAGGCCCGGGAACCAGAGCGGGAGGCCTGTAATGAGCAGCAGCAGGCCGGTGAGGACCGCGAACCAGAAGTAACCCTTCTGGCCCGCGTTGAAACGGTCGATGTCGACACGGCTGTGGCCCTCGCGCACGTAGTTGCGCAGGTCACGCGTCCACGCGCGATCCCTATCGTCAAAGACCATGTCCCGCAGCCACATGACGAGCATCAGCACGACTCCGATGGTGAAGGCGACGGCGACGATGGGGTGCAGAAAGCGAACCGTCTGGCCCCCGCCCAGGACGTCGTAGAGCCACGCCATGCGCGGGTAGCCGAGCGCGAACCCCGAGAGCAGCAGGTAAATGAAGGTGAGAGCAACGAACCAGTGCAGGACGCGCTCGGCCAGGGAATAGCGAAGGACCCCTTCCTCTCGTTCCGGCCGCACGCTCATGAGCGCTCGCCTTCTTCCCGTTTCGTTTCCTCAGGAAGCTGCGTTTCTCTCTCGGCCTCGCGACCTTTCTCCCGGGCGGAGGCAACGGCCTTGTCCTCCGGAGGCGGGAATCTGCGGCCGGTACGCAGGAAGAAGAGCCCCGCGCCGAGCAACCCCACCCAAGTGGCGAGCGACCCGAGCTTGCGCAGCCCGCTCATGACGGGGAAGAAGCTGGCGCCTGTCACCGTCGGGTCGTCCGGGAGCCCGTACTCGTCGAGCATCTCGCCGCGCGGCACGACGTACATCATGTGCACGCCCTTGACCCCCTCGGGGTCGTATAGGAGCGCGTCGTCGAAGCCGCGCGTCTTGAGCTTGGCTACCTTCTCCTCGCCGTACAGGACCATGTCCTCCTTGGTCCCGAAACGGATCGACCCGGTGGGACAGGCCTTGACGCAGGCCGGCTCCATCCCGTTGCTGATGCGCTCGACGCACATCGTGCACTTGTAGACCTTCTTCGTCTTGGAGTCGAAGCGCGGGATGTCGAACGGGCATCCGCTGATGCAGTATTGGCAGCCGATGCACTTGTCCTGATCGAAGTCGACGATGCCGTTCTCGTACTGCACGATCGCTCCCGGCGCGGGGCACGCCAGCAGGCAGCCGGGCTCCTCGCAGTGAAGACAGGAGTCCTTGCGGATGAGCCAGGCGATGTCGTTGCCGTCGAGCTCTACCTCGTTGAAGCGCATGAGGTCCCACGTCGAGGCCGTGAGATCCTCGTGGCTCTGGTAGCTCCCGAAGTTGTGCGTCTCCTCTACTTCGAGGTCGTTCCATTCCTTGCACGCGATCTCGCACGCCTTGCACCCGATGCAGAGGTCGATGTCTACGAGCTTGGAGACCTCGACCTGCTTGATGGAGTGGTCCCGGCGGATGTTCGTCCCGGAAGAAGGAGTCGCCGACTTCCGCTTCACCGCAAGACCGAGCTCGGTTGTCATGTCCTCACACCCTAGATCTTCTCGATATCGACGAGGAAGCCTTTGAATTCCGGTGTAGCCGTGTTCGCGTCGCCGATGTAGGGCGTCAACAGATTGGCCATCTGGGCACCCTTGCCCTTGCCATGGCCTCCCGCGTAGTGCCAGTGCACCGGAATGCCGACCTGGTAGACGACCTTGTTGCGGCACCGCAGCGGGCGCATGCGTTTGGTCACCATCGCCATACCCTCGACCTCTCCGCGTTTTGAGCGCACCCTCACCATGTCGGTGTTTGCAATGCCCTTCTTCTTGGCCAGCTCGACAGGCAGCTCGACGAAGAAGTCGGGCATGGCCTCTACGAGCTGGGGCACGTGCTGGGTGACGAAGTGCTCGTGCTCGGTGAGCCGGTAGGTGGTGGCCACGTAAGGGAACTCGCTGTCGTCCTCCGCGAAGCTCGCCGGGGCGTCCTCGTACATGAATGCAACCGGGTTCTTGTTGGTGCCGCTGAACGGGTTGGCGATGGGCGACTCGGTCTGCTCGTAGTGCTCGGGGAAGGGCCCGTCCAACAGGAGCCCACCCGGCGTGAACAGTCGTCCGACGCCCTCGCCGGTCATGATGAAGGCGCCGAGGCCATCCTCGGGCGGGGAATCGGGCGGGTAGTCGGGGACGTCGCCGACCCACAGGCTCCCGTTCCAGCGGATGCCGGGACGAGTCGGGTCCCAGGGCTCGCCTTTTGCGTCGGCCGAAGCCCGGTTGTAGAGGACGCGCCGGTTGGCAGGCCACGACCACGCCCAGTTGTGGAAGTAGCCCATGCCCGTGGGATCGTCGGTCCCGCGCCGGTCCATCATGTTCCCGGCCTCCGTGTAGGAGCCGGTGTAGAGCCAGTTCCCGATCGCGGTGGTGCCGTCGTCCTTGGCGTCGAGGAAGGTGTCCAGGAGCAGCCCGGTCGTGAGGTCCTTCCCATTGATCTCCGCCGAGAGATCCTCTGCCGGCGGGTCGTCCAGGTTCGAGTACTCCCAGGTGAGATTGAGTATCGGGTCGGGGAAGGCGCCGCCCTCCTCCTCGTAGAGCTTTCTCAGCCGCAGGAAGAGCTGCGCGATGATGTAGTTGTCGTTCCTGATTTCGCCCTCGGCAGGAAGCGCCGCGTGCTTCCACTGCGCCCAACGGCCCGAGTTCACGAACGAACCCGACTTCTCGATCCAGTGGGAGGTGGGCAAGAAGAACACCTCGGTCTGAACCTCTTCCGGGTCAACGCCGGGTGCGTGCCAGAACTCCGACGACGCGGTTGGGAACGGGTCCATGATGACGAACCACTTCAGGTTCGACAACGACTCGATCACCCGGTTCGAATCCGGCCCTATGTTCACGCTGCTCATGCCGCCGTTGAAGAGACCGTGGAGTCTCTTGGAGCGCGCCTCGTCGTGAATCGTCATCCACGACCAGTTCTTGTCGGGCTTGGGCAGCCACGAGAACGCGAAATCGTTGTCCTTTGTGGCGGCCTCGCCGAACCACTGCTTGAGCAGGCTCACGGTCATGCTTCTGTACACGGAGCCGAAGAAATTGAGCGCGTGCGGATCGAGCTGGGCCAGCGCCGCCCCGTTGATGTAGTCGTCGAGGGACTTCATGCCAGGCTTCGGGATCGCCATGTAGCCGGGCAGGATCTCCCACGACTGCGCGTTGTCGGTGTTGCCCTGGATGTTGGCGTGGCCACGCTCGGCGTTCACGCCGCCGCCCGGCTTTCCGACGTTGCCGAGCAGCATCTGAAGGATGCCGATACCCCTGATGATCTGAACGCCGCTGGTGTGATGGGTAAGGCCCACCGCGTAGACGACGTTGCCGGCCTTGTCGGCCGTGCCGGTGGCCCCGAAGATCTCGGCGATCTCGATGAACTTGTCCTCCGGGATGCCCGTCACCGACGACACCATCTCGGGCGTGTACCGGGAGAAGTGCTCCTTCATCAAGTTGAACACGCAGCGCGGATGCTCGAGGGTCATGTCACGTTTGGCGAACCCGGGCGTCGCGGCCGGAGACCTAGTGATGGCAACGCTCCCGTCGGTCGCGGCCGGCCCCTTCTCCGGG
>DASRPA010000157.1:0-5723 GCA_035646635.1 Actinomycetota bacterium
TCGACGCGGGCCTCGGCACCGAGCTCGGAGAGCACCGCCTCCTCGATCCTCTCCGAGAGCTCGTGAGCCTCCCCCAGGGAGGTCAACGCACCCACTTTGGCATGGAGCGTCACGTGCAGCCTTTCCCTGCTGCTCTCCCGAAAAGCGTGGACGATGACGTTGTGGACCTCGTGAACGCCCTCGGCGCGGCTGGCCGCGGCCTGGGCCCGCTCGACGTAGGAGCTGGTCTCCGAGGTGGGCTCCACGTGGACCACGACGTCGGCTCCTGGGACCACCCGGGCGATCTCTCTCTCGACTCCCTCGGCGATGTCATGAGCGCGTTCCAGAGAGCTGGTCCGGCCCGCCGCCACCGTGACGTCGGCGAAGAGCTGTTTGCCGCCGCTTCGCACCCGCACCCGGCGTGTCTCGGCCACGCCGGGCGTTCTCTTTGCCGCCTCGGTGATCGCTTCGGCGGGGTCGTCCGGCGCCCGGTCCATGAGGACGTCGATCGATCTCCGGGCGAGCCGCCACGCCGCCACGAGCACCGCGGCCCCCACGAGCAGGCCGCCTGCGGCGTCTGCTCGCGGGAGCCCGGAACGCACCAACAAGAGGCTCACCAGCGCCACCACGGCCGTTCCGACGTCCGTGGCGAAGTTGAGCGCTCCCGCCCTAAGGGCCTCGGAGCCTTCGGCTTGAGCGGTACGACGCAGCAGGACGACCCTCACGGCGTCCACCACGATCGACAGCCCCAGCAATGCGAGGGCGTACCCGGGCGCCTGCACCTGCGACGTTGATCCGACCAGCCGCGAGACCGCCTCCCACGCGATGCCGGCTACGACCATCGTCAGCACCACCATCTGGGCGAACGCGGCGAGGTTTTCGGCCTTGGCGTGACCGTAGTGATGGGACTCGTCCGCAGGCCGCTCCGCCAGGCGCACGGCGAAGAACAGCAGGACCAGCGCAACCAGGTCGAGCCCCGAGTCGACAGTCTGTGATAGCAGGGCGAGGCTCGAGGTTTGCAGCCACACGATCAGCTTGAGGACGCCGAGGAGCGCGGTCACGCCGAGGGCGAGCAGTACCGCTTTGGGAGCGGAGCCGGGAGCATCCATGGTCCGTGAGCCTAGAGGGCCACGCCCCCGAGCGCTTGCCGTGCGACTCCTAGGCCCTGGGGCGCATGAAGGTCCCGGAGGCCTTGAGGGCGCAGGGCCCGGCGGTGGCTAAACGGGAACGGTTCCCAATTGACCACCAAATTGGGTGGCTAAACGGGAACGGTTCCCATTTGACACCCTGTCGGCCCGGCCCATTACAGGCGTGGTCGCCGCAAGGATTAGCCTCGGCTAAACTATGATTTATGTCTACACAGACTTCATCCGCTACCCAGGACTACCTCAAGGCTATCTACCAGCTCGCCGACCGGCCGCCTCCGGCGCCCACCTCCCTGCTCGTCTCGACCACCGCACTGGCGCAGCGCCTCGATGTCTCCGCGGCGTCGGCTACCAACATGCTCAAGAGGCTCGCCCAGCTCGGCCTCGTGGCGCACGTGCCCTATCACGGGGCCCGGCTCACGGAGCGGGGCCGGGCCGTCGCTCTCGAGGTCGTGCGCCATCATCGCCTGCTCGAGACCTATCTCGCACAGGCGCTCGGGGTGCCGTGGGACGAGGTTCACGATGAGGCGGAGATTCTCGAGCACGTGCTCTCCGAGGAGCTCGAGGAACGTATAGCCGCCCACCTCGGACATCCGACCCTGGATCCTCACGGGGATCCGATTCCCGACAAGGACCTCACCGTGCCGGACCCCGTGCGCACGAAGCTGTGGGACGGCCCCGTGGGCAAGCGTCTGGTGGTCGAGCGCGTTTCCGACGCCGAGCCCGAGGCTTTGCGTTATCTCCACGACCTCGGGATCGGGCTGGGCACGGTCGTTGAAGTTTCCAGCCGAGGACCGGTCGGTGGGCCGTTGTTCCTAACTCTTCCCGGCGAAACCGAGCACAGGATCGCGCTGTCGCGCGAGATTGCGGAGGCGATATGGGTTTCTTAGACAAGCTGAACAGCGGCGGGGGGCGGAACGGGCTCGACCGGCGCGGCTTCCTCAAGCGTTTTGGAGCCGCGGGGGCGCTGTCGGGCGCGACCCTGCTCGGGGGCCGCGAGTTGGTCAGTGCCCAGGTCGCAGGCCAGCACGGGCAGCACTCGGGCTCGGAGCATCGGCTCGCAGGTCATGGTCTCGGGGCGGTCGGCCGTGTCGACCACGCAGCCAACGGCTTTCACCCCAGCGAGATCCTCACCGATTTCGACGGCGGGGAGGTCTCTCGCGACCGCTCGGGAAAAACTGTGCGTGAGTACACGTTCGTGGTCGCAGACAAAGAGATCGAGGTTGCCCCGGGCGTGTTCTTCCCGGCATGGACCTACAACAACAGGGTGCCCGGCCCCACCATTCGCGCCACCGAGGGTGACCGGATCCGAATCGAGATGGTGAATGCCAGCGAGCATCCTCACACGATGCACTTTCACGGATTCCATCCCTCCGGCATGGACGGCGTCCCGGGCTTCGGTGAGGCGCAGCCGGGAGAGTCGTTCACGTATGACTTCATCGCCGAACCCTTTGGAACGCATCTCTATCACTGCCATTCGCTGCCTCTGGCCCAGCACATTCATCGTGGTCTCTACGGGGCTTTCATAGTTGATCCCAAACAGGGACGCCCCGACGCCCACGAGATGGTCATGGTCATGAACGGGTTCGATACGAACTTCGACAACGAGAACGAGGTCTACGCCGTGAACACGGTTGCGTTCGCCTACATGAACGATCCGATCAAGATCAACGCCGGCGAGCTGCAGCGCGCACACGTGATCAATATCACGGAGTTCGACCCCCTCAACTCGATTCACCTGCACGCCAACTTCTTTCATCTCTATAGAACCGGCACGTCGCTGAGTCCGCACGACTTCACCGACACGATCTCGATGGGACAGGCCGAGCGGCACATGATTGAGTTCACCTACGAACAGCCGGGCGTGTTCATGTTCCACGCGCATCAGACCGAGTTCGTCGAGCTCGGTTGGATGAGCTCTTTCGAGGTGGCCTGATGGCTACCGAAGCTGCACGTTCGCAACGAGTGCCGCTGTGGGTCACGGGCACCATCCCTCTGCTTCTGATCGCGCTCCTGGTGATCTTCTTCATTGTGGCGAACCCCATTGCGTCGCTGAGAGACGTGCCTCCCGCCGAGGTCGTGGCGGTCGAGCGCGCGGTTCTGTCCGAAGGCGAGATCGAGCTGCATGTCAGGAACGACGGCCCCGACTCCGTCTCGGTCGCCCAGGTCCTCGTCAACGACGCCTACCGCAGCTATCAGAGCACCGACAGCCGGCTGGGACGGCTCGAGACGGCGACCTTTACGATCGAGTATCCGTGGGAGGACGGGCTTCCACTTTCGATCGGACTGGTCACGTCCACCGGGGCGGTCATTGGACACGAGATCGAGGCCGCCGCACTGACTCCCTCGCCCGACGCTTCCACACTGTGGATCTATGCGCTCCTGGGCCTTTACATCGGGATCATCCCCGTTGCCATCGGCCTCTTGTGGTTCCCGGCCCTCAGGGGCGCAAGCGCGGCGTGGCTTTCCTTCTTTCTCGCGTTCACGGTCGGCTTGCTCTTGTTCTTGCTGGTGGACACAGTCGCAGAGGGTTTCGAGCTGGCCGCCGAGTCGGCCGTCTCACTTGATGGCCTCGGCTTGTTCACCACAGGCGCGCTCGCTGCGGTCGTGGGCTTGGTGGTGTTGGAGCAGTACCTGCAGTCCCGTCGCGACGGGCGCCTCTCCGCCCTCTCCCTCGCTTATCTGGTGGCGGCCGGAATCGGCCTGCACAACCTCGGGGAGGGGCTGGCGGTGGGGGCGGCCCTTGCGGCAGGTGAGGCCGCGCTCGGCACCTTCTTGGTGCTTGGCTTCGCAGTGCACAACACGACCGAGGGGCTAGCCATCGTCGCACCGATTGGATCCGTGGAGACGCGGCCGTCGTTGTGGCACTTCGCCGCGCTCGGTGCGCTGGCCGGCGCCCCCGCCGTCGTGGGAGCTGTGGCGGGAGGCTTTGCGTTCTCACCTGCGTGGGTGACGTTCGCCTTCGGTGTGGGAGCAGGCGCGATCGCGCAGGTGGCGTGGCAGATAGGACAGGGTCTGATCAGGCGCAAGGATGCCGCACGTCTGGTCGCCCTGGGTTTGCTCGCCGGCTTCGTAATCATGTACCTCACCGGCCTGCTTACGTGAGGTTTCTTGCAGTCGTGGTCGTGGCGGTGGGAACCGCTCTGGCGCTGTCAGGGTGCTCCCCCTCGGTCGAGCCCGGAACCGTGCTGATGAACGGGGGGAACAGCTTTTCGCCCTCGGAGGTCACCGTGAAGGCGGGTGAGAACCTCGAGTTCAGAAACGACTCCGGAGCGGCACACAGCGTGACTGCCTACGACGACGGGGTGCCGGAGGGGGCCGAGTACTTCTCGAGCGGCAACTTCAAAGACGAGGGGGCCGCGCGCGAGGGCGTCGGCGCCACTCTCGTCAAGCCGGACGAAAGCTTCGAGATCACCTTCGACGAGCCCGGAACCTACCGGTATTTCTGCATCCCACACGAGAGCCAAGGGATGAGAGGAACCATCACGGTCGAGTGATCAAGCGCGTGATCGCCGTGGCCATAGTAGTGACTGCAGCCGTTATCGGAGCGATTGCGGTGAGCGAACGATCAGACCCAATCGGCTTGCTGATTGCTGTCTTCGCTGTTTTCTTCGCCGCATTGAGTGTGGCCGTGCTGAACCGCTCCGGCGGCTTCGAGCCCCCGGTGTGCAAGTCGTGCGGAGGTCTCATCGCCAGGTCGGCTCCCTACTGCAGGCACTGTGGATCATCTACTGATAGGTGATGAGATCGGGCCGCGGCTTGATCCCGAGCACCTCTGCGGGTGAAAACATGTTGACGTCCTCGTCGTAGAAGAGCTTGAAGCCGTTGAAGAAGCCCTCGCGCTCGGTCTTCAGCGTGTCGTACTTGCTGAGTTTCGCCGCTCTGCCGCCGAAGCCGTCGATATGGAAGGTAAAGGCAAGCCGCGGCTGCGCTTTGATCCGGTAGCGGTCTCTGACCATTCCCGTGGCGAAGGCATGGACGGCGAGAAGCTTCTGGGGGAGATTGTGCTTCTTGGAGAGCTCGGCCAGCCATGCCGACACCTCGTTGATCTCTGCCGCGGTGGTGTGTCCCCTGGTCTCCGCCGGCGTCTCTCCCGCCCCCCATCTCCACTCCGAGTCCAGGGCAAGCCCCACGTCGGGCTCCTTTAGAAACCGCTCGTACGGTTTCACCTCTTCTAAAAAGGTGTCGGTACCCGGCTGGACATCGATGATGAGCAGGCCCTTGATCTTGCGCACCGCTTTGAGGTAACGAGAAATTTCAGCATGGTCCAAGGAGAGGTTGTAGTCGCCGTCGGCCCCGGGCGAGGCCGCGGCGACCGTCGCAATCAGCTCGAAAGCAGGCAACACCGGCCGGCCTTCGACCTTGTAGGGACGGCTCTGCTCGAGCAGTCGCGCAGAGGTTTCATTCGGCCCCTGTTCCCCCAGCACACCCAGGACGTCGGTGCTCGGCGTGCCGTAATACGCGACCACGCGGTAGTCGGGAAACAGCCTGCGCCCACCGCGCGGGAGCTCGGGGCCGGCAGGCTTGTCTTTTTCCGGCTTGTCTTTTTCCGGCTTGTCTTTTTCCGGCTCGTCCTTCTTGGGGTCGGGCTCCTGGGGC
>DASRPA010000158.1:0-15830 GCA_035646635.1 Actinomycetota bacterium
GTGGGCCGGGAGGGAGTTTCGGGAGGGAGTTTCGGAAGCTGAGAGAGGCCATCGTGCTGGTTTCACGCCGGTGCTTCCACTTCGAATCCTGCCGCTCGAGCGGCGTCGGCGAGCCGAGCATCGTAGGTCACAAGCACCATCTCCCTCGGGCCCAGCAGCATCGCAGTGGCGAGATGGATCGCATCGAGGGAGCGGAGCCCTCTGGGTTCGATCGCTGCAGCCATCTCCAGGATCTCACTATCAATGTCGATCATCTCGACCGCGCGGAGGACCCTGTCGGCGCGCTCCAGTAAATGCCGATGTGGGTCGGCGCGCCGTAGCGCGCGCGGCACCTCCACGAGTGACAGAGCGCTCGATACTCGTGCGTCGATGACGGTCGTAAGCCACCCGACGAGGGCATCGCTCTCAGGCTCGCGCGCAGCCAACTTCACAAGCGCAGACGCGTCCAGGTAGATCGTCTAGACCCGCTCCTCACGCCCGGCCTGAAGGGCCTCGCCGGCTCGCGTGGATATTTCTCCCTGAGGTGCTCCCAGAGTTAGAAGATCGCCCTCGGCCGGCCTCACCTTCCCGGCGGCTCGCAAACGATCGATGGGGCTTCCCTTGGGCAACGGACCTAGTATGGCCACGGGCCGGCCTCGCTCCGTCACCTCCAGGGTCTCCCCGCGCTTCACTCTTCGCAGGAAAACACTTAGGTTCTGGCGCAGCTCCCTCACGCCGACCCGCGGGCTCTCATCTCCCATGTAGCATAATGTAGCACTTCGCGCGACCGGCCGCTCGAAAGCCATGGAGGCCGCAGTAACATTTAGTTCCACCACCCGCCTGCGGCCACGGGACGTCGGCCGCCGAGGCAAGGATCGCAATGAACCTGTTCGAGCGCATCAACGGCGATGGCTACGAGCAAATCGTGTTCTGCTCCGACGACCGCTCGGGACTTCGAGCGATCATCGCCATCCACTCGACCGCCCTGGGGCCTGCCCTGGGGGGGACTCGATTCTACCCCTACGAGACCGAGGATCAGGGCCTCGAGGATGTCCTTCGGCTCGCCAAAGGAATGACCTACAAGGCCGCGGCGGCCGGGCTCGACCTCGGTGGGGGTAAGGCCGTAATCATCGGAGACCCCAGACGTGACAAGAGCGAGGCGCTCCTGCGTGCTTATGGGCGCTTCGTCGAGACGCTCGGCGGTCGCTACATCACCGCGGAGGATGTCGGCACCGCCCTGGAGGACATGGACATTGTGCGGCGTGAGTCTCGCTGGGTGACGGGATGCTCCCATACCTTCGGCGGCTCAGGCGACCCCTCGCCCGTGACTGCATACGGAGTGTTCCAGGGGATCAAGGCGTGCCTTCTCGAGGTCTTCGGCGACACCGAACTCGAAAACCGCACCGTCGCCATCCAGGGAGTCGGCAAGGTGGGGCTTGCCCTGTGCGGGCACCTCTCAGATGCAGGAGCCAAGGTCGTCGTCGCAGATGCAGATGTCGACAACCTTGCTCGGGCAGTCTCGAGCTTCCGAGTCGAGACCTGTGACCCGGCCTCCATCCACACGCTGCCAGTCGACATCTTCTCGCCTTGCGCGCTGGGCGGGTGCATCAACGACGACACCATCTCCGAACTCTCCTGCCGGATAATCGCCGGGGCCGCCAACAACCAGCTTCAGCACGACACTCACGGCGACAAGCTGCGCGATCTCGGCATCCTCTACGCACCCGATTTCGTGCTCAACGCGGGCGGCCTGATGAACGTCGAGGACGAGCTGCGCGGTTACAACCGGGAGCGCGCGATGGCGAGGGTCGAGGGCATCTACAAGCAGCTGCAACAGATATTCACCGTCGCCAAGGAAAGACGCATCTCCACTGCGCGCGCCGCCAAGGACTACGCCGAGGAACGTATCCGCGACATCAGCCGAATCAGGCAGGTACGCATCTCCGGATACGGCCCGCTCTCGGACCATAGATAATGGCCGAGGAGACACTTCGGATCATCGGTGACGGTCAGGAGCAGCGCGACTCTCCGCCTCCGGAGGAGCTGACCGAGAAGGACCTCGTCGCTCTGTATCGCTCCCTGGTTATCTTGCGGACGTTCGACGAGCGCGCGGTGTCGCTGCAACGACAGGGCCGGCTCGGCACCTACGCGATGTACTGGGGCGAGGAGGCAACCCATGCCGGGCCGCTGTATGCGTGCAACGACACCGACTGGCTGTTCCCGACCTATCGTCAAAACTCTATCGGCGTTCTACGCGGCGTCAAAGCGTCGATAATCCTGGCGTGGTGGCGAGGGTATGGAGGCGCGCTCGGCTTCTATCAAGTGCGCGAGCATCGGGTGGCGCCGATCTGCGTCCCCATCGCGACGCATCTGCCGCACGCGGTAGGGCTGTCGTGGGCCGCAAAGAAGCGAGGGGACGGCATCTGCGCGTTGACCTGGCTGGGCGATGGTGCCACCTCCGAAGGGGACTTTCACGAAGCGATGAACTTCGCTTCGGTGTTCAAGACTCCGACGGTGCTGTTCTGCGTCAACAATCAGTGGGCGATCTCCACGCCTGTGTCTCGCCAAACGGCAACCGCAACATTGGTTGAGAAGCGTGCCGCCTACGGCATGCCGGGTCTCCGGGTCGATGGTTTCGACGTGCTGGCGTGTTGGAAGGCGACCAAGGATGCCCTCGAGCACGCGCGCGCGGGGGGCGGCCCCACGTTCATCGAAGCGGTCTGCTACCGCATCGGCCCGCACGGAACCGCAGACGACCCCAGGCTTTATCGCGATGAAACCGAGAGCCAGCGCTACCGTGCGCTCGAACCTCTGGGCCGCTACCGTGGCTATCTCCAGCGACTGGGCGCACTCGACGACGATCAGGCAGCCGACATCCACGAAGAGGCCAAGGAACTGATTGCCGCCGCTGTGGTGGAGATGGAAGCTTTGGACTTTCCGGGCGTGGAGATCCTCTTCGACTACGTCTATGCAAGCGAACGGCCGGTCTCGCTTACCGAAGGGCTCGACGAGCTGCGTTCCATCGAGCGGCGGCCGGAGGTCAAACCGCTCGGCCCCCAGCCCGGTGCGTCGACGGGCGACGCAGACGCGCCTCCCGAGGACGCCTAGTGCTCCGCACCGGAAATACGGTCAGCACCAATTGAATCCCAATTCCGACCTCGGCGGAGCCGTGGGCGTCACTGCGCCCTGGTCGCTAAGCGCGACGAGTGAGCGTACCTGGAAGGTACGTGAGCGAGAGATTGAATCCCAATTCCGACCTCGGCGGAGCCGTGGAACGACGCGAGCGGGGATGCAGGGGCGCTCGAATGCGAGCGGATTTACGGGGAGGTGCGCCTAGCTGATGGCGAGGCTCAACATGGTGGAGGGTCTCAACCTCGCGCTTGATCAAGCGATGGCCCAGGACGACCGCGTTCTGGTCATGGGAGAGGACGTCGCCCGCACCGGAGGCGTGTTCCGCGTCACCGCCGGCTTGCTCGACAAGTACGGCGACGAGCGGGTCATCGACACACCTCTGTCCGAAGCGGGGATCGTCGGCACCGCCATCGGCATGGCCGTCTACGGCTTGCTTCCCGTGGTCGAGATCCAATTCGACACATTCGTCTACCCGGCGTTCGAACAGATCGTCGTGCACGCGGCGCGCTATGCATGGCGCACGCGAGGGGAAGTGCCCGCCTCCATCGTCATACGGATCCCGTTCGGAGGCGGCGTGCGCGCACCCGAGCTTCATTCCGATTCACCCGAGGCGCTATTCGTTCACGTCCCCGGCTTGAAGGTGGTCTGTCCCACGACCCCGGTCCTGGCGCGCGACCTGTTGCTGGCGGCAATCGCCCACCCGGACCCCGTCATCTTCATGGAGCCCAAGCGCGTCTACCGAGCAGGCCGCGAGGAAATACCTGAGAAGGCTCCTTTTGCGTTGCCCGAGGCGAACGGTGAAGCCACCCGGCTCTTGTCGAGCGCGCGGGAGGCGCGGACGGGAGAAGACCTCGTCATGTTTTCCTACGGATCCACGGTTGCGTTGTGTTGCGAGGCGGCAGAGAGGTTGCAGGACGAACGGGGAGTGTCTGCGCGCGTGGTCGACCTCGTCAGCCTGTATCCACTCGATGTCGAGTCGATCACTCGCGCCGCGTCGGAGTGCGGGCGGGCTCTAGTGGTTCACGAGGCGCCGCGTACCGCGGGCTTGGGAGCCGAGGTCTCGAGCGTGATCCACGAGCGCGTGATGCTCGATCTCGAGGCTCCGGTCGGCCGGGTCACGGGCTTCGACGTCCCCTTTCCGCAGTTCGCCAACGAGGACGACTACATTCCCTCTACCGACCGCATCGTCGCCGGAGCAGTCAAGGTGCTGGACTTCTGATGCCCGACTTCAAGCTCCCCGACCTCGGAGAGGGAGTGACCGAAGCCGAGGTCGAACGCTGGCTCGTGAAAGAGGGCGACAACGTCAAGGAGGACGACCCCCTCGTCGAAGTCATCACCGACAAGGCGACCGCCGAGATTCCCTCGCCCTATGAAGGCGTGGTGGCCCGGATATATGTCTCAGAGGGAGAGATCGCACCGGTGGGTACGGTGCTCGTAACCATCGGCGAAACCGCCGGCGCGGCGGAACCGTCACCGAAACGACAGGAAAGAGTCAAGGCGATGCCACCTGTGCGAAGGTTGGCGCGCGATCTCGGAGTGGATCTCGACAGGCTCACTCCGACGGGCCCGCACGGAGACGTCACTCGCGCCGATGTCGAGCACGCCGCGGCTCCCGCATCGGGGGGCGAGGTCGAATCGAAGCGGGCCGCGCGGCGGGAGCCTCTGCGCGGCGTCCGGCGCACGATCTCAGAGCGCATGACCCGGGCGCATCGCGAGATCCCCGCGGTCACTCACGTCGAGGAATGTGATGTCACTGAGCTCGACGCCACCAGAAAGCTGCTGATCGCCCGCCATCCCCAGGAAGCGAAACTCACTTATCTGCCGTTCGTCGTCAAGGCTGTGGTCATGGGCCTGCGCCTTTTCCCGGCTCTCAACGCCTCACTCGATGAAAGCGCGCAAGAGATCGTCTTTCACGAGCGCTTCGACATCGGCGTTGCAGTCGACACCGACGCAGGGCTGAGTGTGCCCGTGATCAAAGACGCCGAGCGCAAATCTATCTTCGAGCTGGCGCGCGAGATCGAACGCCTGGCGGGAGCAGCTCGTGCGGGCAGACTCGAGCGCGACGATCTCCGCGACGGAACCTTCACGGTGACGAGCCCCGGTCCTTTCGGAGGGCTGATGGCTACTCCGATCATCCTGCATCCACAAAGCGCTATCCTTGGAGTGCACCGGGCGGTAGAGCGTCCGGTGGTACGAGACGGTCAAGTGGTGATCCGAAAGATCATGAACCTGTCCGTCAGCTTCGACCATCGCATTCTCGACGGCCTCACCGCTGCCAAGTTCACGTTGGATATCGCCACCGCTTTGGAGCACCCCGCGCTCCTGGAGCTGCGATAAGAAATGGGAGCCGAAGCCGACTGCAGAGTAGAGCTCAACGGGGACTCGACTGATGGCAGGGCGCTGCTCGAAACGCACGAGCTGATCTTTCGCGGCGACTTCCGCCTCAGGATCCCGTTCCGGACGATCTCCTCGCTCACGAGCGACGACGGCCGGCTCACGATCGGATTCGGCGATACCGTCGCCGTCTTTCACCTCGGCAAGAAAGCCGACGACTGGGCCCACAAGATCAAGAACCCCAAGGGCCTGTTGGACAAGCTGGGAGTCAAGCCGGACCACAAGATATCGGTCGTGTCCCTCGACGACGAGGGCTTCGTCGCCGAGTTGCGCTCTCGCACCTCGGACGTCTCGACCTCGCGGCCCCGCTCCTCTTCGGACGCCATCTTCTTGGGGGCCGCGGACAAAAAGAGCCTGGACCGGCTGCCGACCCTGCGCAAGAACATCACGCCCGAAGGCGCCGTCTGGGTGGTGCGGCCCAAAGGCCACGACAGCGGGCTGAAGGAGACCGACATCATCGCCGCGGCCAAGGCGCACGGCCTTGTCGACGTGAAGGTAGTGAGCTTCTCCGAGACTCACTCGGCGCTCAAACTCGTGATCCCGCTCGACCAGCGCTAAGCGGTGCCCGGCTTACTGGCTAGGTGCACGAGGTTTGGTACGAAACGCGGGCCATAGGCGCGTTTCGTACGAAAGTTGGCCGGGGGCTGGGGCTGGGGGCCGAACTTGGTGGACGTGACCACGTGGGAGGTGGTTGGCGGCTCAAAGTGCGTTGGGGCCGGGCCGGGGCCCTCTGTTCGCGTCCGGAGTAGCGGCCAATCTGATGGGCTTGCACTATCATGCTGACCGATATATCCTTACTCGATATAACGACCGGCACGATAGAGCGGGGCCAGCCAAAGAGGGGCCCGGGAGAAGGAGACACCTTGGGCCGAAATTCGGGAAAGGGAGGCACGTCGAGGCGGGATCCGGTCGAGCCGTCGAGCCTCCTTCCGTTGCCGACGTCGGCGTTCCACATCCTCCTGGCCTTGGGCGACGAGGAGAAGCACGGGTACGCGATCATGCGCGACGTCGAGGCACTAAGCGGCGGCGCAGTGAGGATCGGGCCGGGAACGATGTACGGGTCGATCAAGCGAATGCTCAAGGAAGGGCTCATCGAAGAGTCAGACGAACGCCCAGACCCTGAAATGGACGATGAGCGCCGCCGCTACTACCGTTGCAGCGCTCTCGGCGAACGAGTTTGTCAGGCCGAGGTACATCGACTCACTCAGCTCTTGAGGAACGCGTTCCCGGGCAGGGCAGTTCCGGGGTTTGGTTCCGCATGATCGGCGAACGATCGCTCCGCCGTCATCGGCGTATCTATGGCACGCTTTTGGCCTTCTACCCACCCTCATTCCGCCGTGAATTCGGACAGTTGATGGCGCAGGCGTTCTGCGACCGGCTACGGGAAAAGGGCGGGCCGCGCACGTGGAGGTTGATCGTCCCCGATCTCCTTCAGTCGGTTCCCCAACAACTCACGGAGGTATCTTTCATGAGCCAGAAATGGATGGCAGCTATCACAGCATTGGCTTCGGTCGCGCTCCTGACGGCCTTGGCAATAGGCGCAGGTCCGCCCCTCCTGCTCGCTGGGGCCGCCGTCGTCGTCGCCGTCGGCTTACTTGCGGTCCTCTCCGCCAAGCGGTCGGGCCGCCCCACGGAGTATCTCTACGGCGGCTCCACCCCGAGAATCTGGACCTGGTGGACGGTGCTTGCAGCCCTTCTTGCTACCACCTATGTCCTTGCCGCGATTGGCCAGCTCATCAACGACCCGAAGCCCACGAACGTAGGAGCGCTTGCGATCATTACCGGGTTTGCCGGGCTGATCGTTGCGGGGCTCAGGCTCCGAGCTCGATCGAGGATCGCAGGGAATTGGATGGTCATCTTGGCCACCGCACCGGCTCTGATGTTCTGGTGGGTCATCGTTCCAGCGCTTGTGGCCATTGCGATCATCTTCGGAGCCGTGACGGAGATCTCCCGAGCCACCCCCCAGGTGCCGTCGACAACCTGAGTCGTTAGCGCTGTCTGAGAGAAGCGATGGGGTTGCGCAGCACTCCTATCTTCTCGATCTCGAGCTCGACCACATCGCCCGGCTGCTGCGGCCTCGACATCGGTCGCACGCTGCAGCCGCCGGGCGTGCCCGAGCCCAGCACGTCCGCGGCCCACACATCCTCGTCCCGGGAAACGTGAGCGATCATCTCTCCCCATTTCCAATGCATGTCCGACGAGCGGGCTCGGCCCCATTCTTCGCCGTTGACGCGGCAGATCATCGCAAGGTCGGGCTCTGTTCCCACCTCGTCGGCGGTGACAATGCAAGGCCCGAAGGCGTTGGCGAAATCCTTGCCCTTGGCCGGGCCGAGCCACGCGCTCATCTCTCGGGCCTGGATGTCACGTGCCGAGAAATCGTTGAAGATCGTGAACCCGAAGACGTGCTCGGAGGCATGGGCGGGCTCGATATTGCGGCCCCCGCGACCGATCACCAGCGCGAGCTCCAACTCGAAGTCCAGAGAGTCTGTGTAGGAGGGCCGCTCGCAGGTCTCTCCGGGACCCAACAGGGCGCGGTGGTTGCCCTTGTAATAGACCGGAGCCTCATACCAGTAGGGCGGGACTTCTCCGTGGCGGCGAGCGGCGCCGCGCACTACGTGGTCCTCGAAGGCGAGAAAGTCGCGCAGTGATGCGACGGCGTCGAAGGGACAGAGCCAGCTCACCGATGGAGATAGCGATTCAGTTGGTGCAACTGTGACCGCGTCCTGGATCGCCGAGAGCATCTCAGGCCCCGCTTCGATCAGCTCCTTCGTCGAGTACAGCCATGGGGGCTGCGAGGAACTCAATTCCAGCCACGCGGCCTCGAGATCAACCGGCCCTCGTTCATCGACGGCAATCGCAATGCGGGCCTCGCCATGGGCGCGTGCATAGCGATGAATACGCAACTAGTTAGCCGTCGAGCAAGCCCATGCCCCGGGCCCACGACGTCTCGTATTCGACAATGGCCACGGCCTCGGCTTCCGGGCTGAGCCGCAGAGGGTTCTCGGTTTCCACCATTACCGCAACCTCGTCGGTGCGCGTCTTGCTCTTCGACGCCTCGATTGCGGCAGGCTGCGGGCCATGGTGCACGCCCTGTGGGTGAAGCGTTATGTAGCCTTCGTCGATGCCGGCCCGGCTGAAGTAGTCGCCTGCATGATAGAAGAGCACCTCGTCCGCATCGATGTTGGCGTGATAGAAGGGCACCTTCAGCACCTGCGGGTCCTCCTCCAGCGGCCTGGGCACGAACGAGCAGATCACGAAGCCGTCGTTGGCGAAGGTGCAATGCGCCGAAGGCGGCATGTGATAGCTCGGTGAGTACACAGGACGGTGCGAAAGAATGTTGAGCTTGGCCGGACACAGATCGCCCTGCCAGCCGACGACATCCAGCGGGTGCCACGCAAACCACAGCGACGTAAACTCCTGGTTACGCTTGACCCGCACCTCGAACTCGCCTTCCTCGTCGTGAGGATCGGGGTCGGGCACCTCCAGCACTCCCGGATCGAACTGCGCGTGTCTGCCCATCAGACCTCGGTCCGGTATGCGGAACTCGCCGTCACCCTCGATGATGAAGAAGAAGGTGTCGTCGCTCTGCGGAACGACCCTGTGAGTCGTTCCCTTGGGAATGATCATGTAGTCGCCCTTGGAATACGTGAGGGGGCCGTAATCGGTCTCGATCAGACCTTGTCCTCGATGAACGAAGTAGCAGAGGTCGCCGTCCGCGTCCCTCAGGAAATGCTCCATAGGCCTTCTTCTGCGGTCCAAGAAAAGCCTGACCTCGTCGTTGCCGGCGATCAGCTGCCAGCTCGAAGACGAGTCGATCACGCCCTCAGGCTTCATGTCGTTGAGGTTCAGCGCGCGCGGACGCAGCGGCCCCTCGATGCGGGTCCACGCGGTGGGTGGGTGTGAGCGGTAGAGATGCGAGGCGCGACCAAAGAACGTCTCGCGCCCATGCTCTTCCTCGTAGGTGCCTTCGGGAACGGCCACGTGAGCCTGGCGCGCGACCTTGCCCTTGGAGAAGACGAACTCCATCAGAGGTTTCCCCTTGCCGCCTGCTCACGTTCGATTGCCTCGAACAACGCCTTGAAGTTGCCGGCGCCGAAACCCCTGGCGCCGTGACGCTCGATCAGCTCGAAGAATACGGTGGGCCGATCCTGTACCGGTCTCGTGAAGATCTGCAGCAGATAACCGTCCTCGTCCCTGTCGACCAGGATGCCGTTGCGTTGCAGCGCCTCGATCTTGTCCGCAATCTCCGGTACGCGCTCCTTGGCTTCTTCGTAATAGACACCGGGCACGCGCAGGAAGTCGATGCCCGCGCGCGTGGCCGACTCGACACTTCGCACGATGTCCTCCGTAGCCATGGCGATGTGCTGCACACCCGGAGTTTTGTAGTACTCGAGGTACTCCTCGATCTGTGACTTGCGCTTGCCCTCGGCCGGCTCGTTGATCGGAAGTTTTATCTTGCCTTTGCCGTCCCACACGACCTTTGACATCAGCGCCGAATACTCCGTCGAGATCTCCTCATCGGAGAAGTGGCGCAGCTCGGTGAAGCCCATGATTCGCTCGTAGAACGAGACCCACTCCTGCATCTTTCCCAGCTCCACATTGCCGACCACGTGATCGATGTCCGAGATTCCGAAGCCCGAAACATCCGATGAGTCTTGCAGCGCGGCAAAGCCGGGCCAGAAGACCCCCGAGTAGTCCTCGCGGCTGACCAGCGAATGAAGGGTCTCACCGTAAGTAGCAATGGCCGCCACTGCAATCTTGCCGTGCTCGTCCTCAAGGATTTCCGGCTCCCTCACCCCTCTCGCACCTCGCCCCACGGCGACGCGATAGGACTCCTCAGCATCGGGAACTCGCAGCGCGACATCGTGGACACCGTCGCCGTGTCTCTTGACGTGATCGGCGATCGCGCCGCTATCGTCAAGCGCTCCTGTAAACACGAAGGTGATCTCGTTCTGCCGCACACACCAGGAGACACGATCACGGCTCCCGGTTTCGAGTCCCCTGTAAGCGACCGGCGTGAACCCCAGGGCCCGGTAGTAGTGAGCCGCTTGACGCGCGTTGCCCACGAAGAACTGAATGTAGTCAATGCCTAGAATCGGAAAGGAATCCTCATGTGTCATGGAATGCGCACCTCCTTGTGCGATTCTAGGGCGCTCACCGGCCACGGAACTCAGGCGCCCGCTTGGACAGAAAAGCGCGTACGCCCTCGAGGTGATCCTGTGTGGCGCCCGCGACTCCCTGGGCCAGGGCCTCCGCCTCGAGCTGCTGATCGAGAGTGTGCGAGACGGCGGCTTCGATCAGCCCCTTTGTCAGCGCCAGCGCCGTGGTGGGTCCGTGCGCCAGCCCCGCAGCCACGGCATGGAGGCGAGCTTCGAATTCGTCGGCGGGCACGACTTCATTAACGAGTCCCAGCTCTAAGGCGTCCGCGGAGCTCAGGGCTGGGCTGGAAAGCGCAAGCTCCAGCGCGCGGGCGGGTCCGAGCATGCGGGCCAGGAACCAGGTGGCGCCGGAGTCGGGAACCAGCCCGACTCCGGCGAAGGGGAAGCTGAGCGAGGCCCGCTCGGAGGCGACCCTGAAGTCGCACGCCAGCGCCACGCTCGCCCCGGCCCCCGCGGCCACTCCGTTGAGCCCGGCCACGACCGGCTTGGGGGCGGCCCGCAGCTCCTTGATCAATGGGTTGTAGCGCTGGGTCAGGATCTGCCCGAGGTCCGGGACGCGCCCGGCCTCGTAACTCTCGGCGAGAGCCGCTAAGTCCTCACCGGCCGAAAACGCACGCCCGGCCCCCGTTATCACGATGCAGCGGGTCTCTGAGTCGGCGGCGGCCTCGGCGACTCGGTCGCGCAACAAGCTGCCGAGCTCGTCGTTGAAGGCGTTGAGGACCTGGGGCCGGTTGAGAACGATGCGCGCGACCCCGTCCTCCACGGAGTAATCGAGCATGGACGTCAGCGTATCGGGTGGGTCCTCCTAGGAAGTTTTTCGACCTTCGATCGAGCCTCGGTAGCGGGGAGCAGTCTGTGACCTCAACTTGGATCCGGATCGTGGACATGACCGATAGCCACGCCGGCCTTGAAACAGCAGACCTCGAGTCCCATTCCGTCGGGATCCGTGAACCAGACGCTCAGGAGGCTGCCGAAATCGGTGACTCTTCCTTCGCACGCCCCTTGGGCGACGAGGCGAAGCCGCAAAGCCTCAAGGGCCTCCTCGTCACGGGCTGCTAGTGCGACGTGGTCGAGGCGTCCGCGTCGGAACATCTCCTCGGGAAAGGGGCCGGTTTGCTCCTCCGGGGCCTCCCAGGCGTGCACGAAAGCACCTCCCACGTCCAGGCCAACGTGGCGTAGTTCCAGCCCGGGAGCGACAAGATCGAAAACAGGCGTGGCCTCGAACACCTCTTCGTAGAACTCAATCAGGCGATCCATGTCGCGTGTGACGGTTGCAACGTGGTTGAAACCGGCAAGCAGGCTCTGGGTCATGGCTCCTCGTTTCGTTCGGGCGATCGGCTAACGATATAGTAAAGGTTCCTGATTATCTCGTCAAGGACCCTTACTATTTCTCTTCCATTCTCAGCGCTGGTCCAGCAGGCCTATGGCTCCGCCGACGCGGCCATCACCAGGGGCCTCCGGGAGCGAGGATTTGATGTGAGCACCACGCACTCGGCGGTCCTGGCAAACATCGACGTCGAGAGTGGCACCCGGGCCACGGTGCTCGCCGAACGCGCCTCGGTTACCAAACAGGCGATCGGAGAAGTGGTGAGCGACCTCGAGGCAAAGGGGTTGGTCAACCGGGTAACGGATCCGGAGGATGGTCGGGCGAAACTGATCCAACTCACCGCAGAAGGACACAGGTTGATGGCCGCGGCCTTCGATGTGATCGGTGAGATCGAAGGCGCGCTGTTGGATAAGGTCGGGACCAAGAACGTCGAGACCACCAAACACACGCTCAGCGCGCTGATTGAGATCCTTAACGCCAAGCGGGCGAGGTAGTCAGGCCCTTGCACTTACTGCGCCGGGTCTGCCGAGGGAGTCAATCGCGCTCGGCGCGCTCTCGAGTACGGAATCCGTACGCATAGGCGCTCTGCGCGCGTTTCACTACCGGGTCCAGGGCCCCGAGGGGCTACCGAGCTATCACTCGAGGGGCTACCGAGCTATCAAAGGCTTTGCGCGAGTCAGCTCCGGCTGCGGGCGGGGAGGTGCACTCGGAACACCGAGCCCTTGCCCTCGGAGCTTTCGACCTCGATCGAGCCTCGGTGAGCCTCCACCAGGCGCTTGACGATGAACAGCCCCAGGCCCACGCCCTGGATCGAGCGCGTCCCGTTGTCTTGCACCTGACGGTATCGCTCGAAGATCGTCGTGACCTGGTCTTGAGGAATGCCCCTGCCCTCGTCACGGACTTCCAGCACGACCTCGTGGGGAAGCTCTCGCACGCGGACCCTGACGGGCGCTTCCATGGGCGAGTACTTGAAGGCGTTCTCCACCAGGTTCGTGAGCACCTGCCGGACCGCTTGCGAATCACCCCACACCTTAGGGTGAGAGGGCAACGCCGAAACCGCTACCCGGCGTCCCCGCCCATGGGACGAGAGCTTGAGATCGCCCACCACTTGATCGGCCAGGGACCTCAGGTCGATTTGTTCCCGGCGCAGCTTGGGCATTCCCTGGTCGATCCGCGCCGCCGTGAGAAAGTCCTCGGCGAGATGCAGCATCTTGTCCGCCTGCCGGTAGATCATCTCTAGGAAATCGGCGCGCTGATCGGCCCCCAGCTCGATCTCGGCCCTGCCCAGCGTCTTGGCGGCGCCGATGATGGCGGTGAGCGGACTCCGGAGCTCGTGCGACACCATCGCCACGAAGTCATCCTTGAGGGAGTCGAGCTCTTCGAGGCGCTTGATCGTGTCGCGCTCCTGCTCGAAGAAGCGGGCGTTGGCGATGGCGATGGCGGCGTGCTCGCCGAAGAAACCTAGGCCGGCGAGGTCCTCGGGGGTGAACGGCTCGCGTTCTGGTCCCGCAGCGAGCTCGAGCACACCCAGCAACGATCCCGTGTGGATCAGCGGGACGCACATGTAGGAACCGGCCGCGGAGTCCTCGGGCGTGACGTTGCGAGACAGCTTGTCCCCCTCGACCGTGGTCACGAGCAGCGGCTTGCGCGAGCGCACCACCTCCGCGGCGTAACCTCCCTCGAGCTCTACTTGCTTGGGAAAGGTGTCGGGGCCCGTGTGGGTGGCTACCACCAGAGCCGACTTGTCGGAGCTTAGTAACAGGATCGTTCCCTCATCGCACTCAAGCAGCTCGAGAGCCGAGGACACGATGCGGGAAAGGACCTCCGGTAGCTGAAGGGTCTCGTTGACCGCCCGTCCGACCTCGGACAGGCGCGCCAGCTCGCCGAGGCGCGTCGACAGCGCCGCCGACAAGACTCGCTCGTCCACGAGCTGCTGGGCCAGCCGCCTGAGGCTGCGCTCCTTATCGATTACATAGACCAGGAACGCGATACCCAGCGCGGCGACGAGCGCGGCAGCCGTGCGGGACTGCGAGGGCTCGAGCCGCAGAGGCTCGGGAAGAAACTCCGGAGTTCCGAACAGCAGCGCTATCGCCCCGGCGAGTGTGGCGAGCAGTGCCACCGAAATGGCCCACAGCTCAGAACGACGCCGGTTCACCTGAGCGAAGGTGGGGGGCCCGGCCCCCTGGTGAAACGAAGCTTCTAGTCGTTCTCCTCCGGCCATCGCTGCGGTCCCTTCTGCCCCACCGAGAGTTGTTCTAAGACTTGCTTGCCTTGAAGCTCCCAGGAAGGTATCGGAACCGGATAGCCGGAAGTGAAGCAAGCGGTGCAAAACGCGTCGGAGGGAATGCCGGTTGCCTCGACCATGCCCTCGACCGAGAGGTAGTCGAGCGAGTCGGCTCCGACATGGGCACAGACCTCGTCGAGGCTGTCGAACCGGGCGGCGACGAGCTCGTCTCTGTCCGGCATGTCGATACCGTAGAAGCAGGGCCAGCGGATGGGGGCCGATGAGATGCGCATGTGGACCTCGCGGGCACCGGCCTCCCTCAGCATGCGGACGATTTCAATGGTCGTGTTGGCTCGCACTATCGAGTCTTCGACCACCACCAGGCGCTTGCCCGCGATCATGTCTTTGAGCGGGTTGAGCTTCATACGAATGCCCTGCCGGCGCATCGATTGGGTGGGCTGAATGAACGTCCGCCCGACGTAGCGGTTCTTGACGAAGCCCTCGCCGTATGGGATCTGCGAGTGTTGGGCGAAACCCTGGGCGGCCGGCACTCCGCTTTCCGGGACCGGCACGACCAGGTCGGCGACCGCCGGAGCCTCCGCCGCGAGACGCTGCCCCATGCGATAGCGAGATGCGTAGACGTTCGATCCCATGAGGTTGCTGTCGGGACGGGCGAAGTAGACGTGCTCGAAGAGGCAGGCCGCGCTGGGGGCGTCGCGAAAACGCTCGCTCCGCAGGCCGTTGACGGAGAGCTCGACGAGCTCGCCGGGAGCTACATCGCGTACGAATTTCGCGCCGACGAGGTCGAGAGCGCAAGTCTCCGAGGCGAGGATGAAGCCTCCCTGCGGAAGCCGGCCGATGCACAGGGGCCTGAACCCCCACGGATCGCGCGCCCCGAAGACACGCTCTTCGTCCATGAGCGTGAACGAGAACGCCCCTTGCAGACGAGGGAGGACCTCGAGGATCGCGTCCCACGTGTCGCCTCGCTCGGCGAGCGCGATGTGGCTAGCCACCAGATCGGTGTCGGTCGAGGCCCGTAGCGGCGTGCCCCGGCCCCCTTCGTCACCGCCGCTGCGATCGAGTGCGCGGGACAGCTCCAAGGAGTTGACGAGGTTCCCGTTGTGAGCGATCGCCACCTGGCGGCGCGGCCCGGTCTTGAAAGACGGCTGCGCGTTCTCCCAGGTGCTCGACCCGGTCGTGGAATAGCGGACGTGCCCGATCCCGGCGTAGCCCCGGAGGCTGTTCAGGACGGAGTCGTCGAAGACCTGCGAGACGAGTCCCAGCTCCTTGTAGACGAAAATGGAGTGCCCGTCGCTGACGCCCATCCCGGCGGCTTCCTGACCCCGGTGCTGAAGGGCGCTCAGGGCGTAGAAGAGGAGGCGAGCAACGTCCTCGCCGGGGGCCCACACGGCTGCGACCCCGCACGCATCTCGAGCTTCACCAGACATCACTCCACACTAGTGCCCCGATGGGACGGGGGCCGGAGTTGGGCCCCGCGATCTTTGTGGGCCTCAGGAGACCAAGGACGGCACCGAGAGGCGCTCTAAACGGGGCCCGGGGCTTTTTGTGGGCCCCGTTTAGAGCGCCTCTCGGTGCCGTCCTTGGTCTCCTGAGG